>NZ_JBHVDX010000098.1:0-34455 GCF_042802555.1 Streptomyces sp. NPDC057474
GGCCGGGCCCTGGCGGCCCTGGCCCCGGTCCCGGCGCCGGGGGGAATCCGGCGCTCCGCTGTCAGCAGCAGCCTCCGCCGTCCTTCGGCGGCGGTGACGGGTACGACTACCAGAGCTCCCGCCCCTCGCAGGTGAACCGTCCCGCCGAGCCGATCCCGCCCTTCGGCGGGGAGCCGTCGGGTCCGGGTGGACCTGGAGGTCCGGGCGGAAACGGTGGGTTCGGCGGGCCCGGCGGTCACGGTGGTCCTGGTGGACCCGGCCGTCCCGGTGGCCCGTCGGGGCCGGGGGGTGCCTCGGGGTTCGGCGGCGGGCCTTCGGGCCGGCCCGGGCAGCCTGGTCCGGGGCAGCCCGGCCAGCCTGGTCAGCCCGGTCCGTCCGCGTTCGGCGGGGATCCTTCGCGACCTGGGCCCTCGGGCTTCGGCGGGGACCCTTCGCGACCCGGGCCCTCGGGCTTCGGCGGGGACCCTTCGCGACCCGGGCCTTCGGGCTTCGGCGGCGACCCTTCCCGACCGGTTCCGCCGCCGCCCGGGCCTACGCCGGGTGGGCTCGGTGGTCCTGGTGGTCCGGGTGGGCCTGGTGGGCCTGGTTTCCCCGGCGGACCCGGGCCTGGCGGCCCAGGTGGTCAAGGTCCCGGTGGTCAAGGTCCCGGTGGGGCGCCGCAGGCGTTCCAGCAGGCGGGGCCGTCGGCTCCGCCCGCCTTCCCGCAGGAGACCCGGCGACCGCAGCCCGGGGGACCCGGCGGCCCCGGTGGACCGGGTGGTCAGAATCCCGGTGGTCAGGGTCCCGGTGGTGGCCCCTCCTTCGGGGGTGACGACGACTGGGTGATCTCCCCGCCGTCGTCGACCGGTCCCGGCGGATCCGGTGGGCCTGGCGGCCCCGGTGGTCCTGCTGCGGGTGCTCGCCCCGGCGGCTACGGCTACCCGCAGCCCGGTGCCACCCAGGCCCCGCCCGGCCCCGCGTACCCGCAGGCGCCGACGACCTGGAGCGCGACCATCGGCCCGGACCGCGACTACTTCATGGCGATGATGCAGCGCTCGGGCCCCGAGGCCGCGGGCCTGAACCTGCCCGCGTACTCCCCCGAGCAGCGGCGCGCCCTCACCGGCAACCAGATCACCATCGGGCGCCGTCGCCACTCCACCGGCGACACCCCCGACATCGATCTCTCGGTGCCGCCGGAGGACCCGGGCGTCTCCCACCAGCACGCGGTGCTGGTGCAGCAGCCCGACGGCAGCTGGGCGGTCGTCGACCAGAACTCCACGAACGGAACCACCGTCAACGGTTCCGAGGAGCCCATCCAGCCCTTCGTCCCGGTCCCCCTCCAGGACGGGGACCGGGTACACGTGGGCGCGTGGACGACGATCACGATCCGCCGGGGCTGACCCGCCCGCGACAGCCAAACGATCAGGGCCGACCGAGCGACTTCAGTCGGCCCTGATCCATTGCCCCCAGGTTCCTCCGAGGCGCCGATGCTCCGATCGCTCCGGGGCGCGCGCGTCCTCAGCTCGGGAGAGGCCAGGCGTACGGCCCCTCCGGCTCGTCCAGCCACGCCCAGGCGTGGTCGCCGCGGACGGTGATGCCGTAGCGCTCTCGGGACGGCATGCCCTCGCGCTGCCACAGGGCGAGGGCCTCGTGCGGGTCGAGGCTGCTCGCCGTGAGGGCCAGCAGGAACCGGAAGAGCTCGTGGTCCCTGGCCCTGCGCGGCAGCCCGCCCAAATGCGGATGCACCGTCTCCGGCTCACTTCCCCCGCGCAACGGCACGAAGTACGCGGACGTGTGCAGGAAGCGCCCTTCGGCATGCTCGGTGTCCTCGACCCACAGCCGTACCAGCCCCGTGGCCAGCGGCGTCAGGATGCGTGCGCCGGGGGCGCACTGGGCGAGCCAGGCGCGCGGGATCGAGTGCAACGTGCAGGTCGCGATGATCCGGTCGTACGGCGCCCGCTCCGGCACCCCGCGCGCCCCGTCCCCGGTGACGACGGTCGGGTGGTATCCGGCGGCGTCCAGATGCCTGCGCGCCGCCTCCGTGATGTCGGCGTCCAGATCGACGGTCGTGACCAGGTCGTCCCCGAGCCGGTGCGCGAGCAGGGCGGCGTTGTAGCCGGTGCCGGCGCCGATCTCCAGCACCCGGTCGCCGTCCTCCACCTCCAGCTCGGCCAGCATCTTCGCCATCAGCGACGGCTGGCTGCTGGAGGAGATCAGCTCCCCGTCGCGCACTCGAGTGGCGAGCGGGGCGTCGGCGTACGCACCCCGCACCCAGCGGTCACGCCGCCGGGGGTCGCGCTCCTCGCCCCACAGCCGTTCGTAGCCGCCCACGGCGCCTACGTAGTAGTACGGCACGAAGAGGTGCCGGGGAACGCTCTCGAACGCCTTCCGCCACTCCGGGTCGGCGTCCCACGCCCCGCTCGCATCGATCTCGCGCACCAGCGCCGACCGGGCCTCGGCGGCGAGGCGTTCAAGGTCGTGGTCCACAGCGTGCGTGCCCATACCTCCACTGTGCGGCCCGACGCCTCCAGAGGCGAGCACCACGGCGGATCGGCCCGGAATCAACCGGTCCGCACCCTTCACCCGAAGTGCGACTCCCGATCGGCCCTCGGCCCGGCCGCCGACCGCCTGTCAGCCGCCTCTTGGATGGTCCTAAGCCTCAAGTCCTCCGCCGCCGCGTCTGAGACCATGGGGGACGTGAAAGAGATTCGGCGCGGCACGCTTCAGGAGCAGACCTTCTACGAGCAGGTCGGTGGCGAGGAGACCTTCCGGCGTCTCGTGCGCCGTTTCTACGAGGGTGTCGCCGAGGATCCCATCCTGCGGCCGATGTACCCCGAGGAGGACCTGGGCCCGGCCGAGGACCGTCTCACGCTGTTCCTGATCCAGTACTGGGGTGGCCCCACCACGTACAGCGAGAACCGCGGCCATCCGCGACTCCGCATGCGCCACGTCCCCTTCACCGTCGACCGCGCCGCCCACGACGCCTGGCTGAAGCACATGCGCGACGCCGTCGATGAGCTCGGCCTCTCCGAGGAACACGAGCACACACTGTGGAACTACCTCACCTACGCGGCGGCCTCGATGGTGAACGCCCCAGGCTGAGCGGACACGGGGTCCGACACCACTTACGCAGCACGGCAACCGTGCCCTACACCCTCACTGCCCCCAAGGCGAGCGGTGCCTCCACGATCTGTGGGCAGGAGGCGAGTATGGCCATGGCCTCGGGTTGGGCAGGACCGTGTCAGGACGCGGGTGGGAGCGCCACGACCTCCTGCTCTACGCCCGCTCCCGTCCTGCCCCGCCCCGAGACCGCCCCGAGGAACCGGCTCCAAAGGCGCGGCTTGTGGAGTTGAGGCCGGCGCGGACGGCGGCGCTGCGCCTGTTCGTCGGGCCTCGCCGGCCGGCTCCGGGTGCCGCCGGCGGAGGGACTGGGGGAGCAGGTGCGTACGGCCCGGTGCGATCACGGGGCGCGGTGCGGTGGCTGCTGTACAGACGGAGGGGCAGATGGAGTCGGTGGCGTACGGGTTCTGGCTGCACCGCATGACCGGATCGGCGTTGGAGACCAACCACTTCACCCGCGACCACGGGATCGCCCACCGCCCAGGTCCGCTGCCCCGAACCCCGGACCATCCGGCACGTCACTGCCGACCGAGTGCGTGGTCAGGGCCTGAGGGGCAAGCGTGACCGAAACCCTCCACGACGAGCCAGAGCCCGGCGTTCGGCACGTCCACCGCCCGCACGATGTCGGTCATGCACGGGGCCACTGTGCCCTGGATCATATCGAGCTGCCCTTGGGCGGTCATGCGCAGGGCCGGGGCACGTATCGGTGCTGCGCCACGGTGTCGCGGACGTCTTAGTCGAGGGCGCGGTTACCGGCCGACTCTCCCTGGTCACCCTGGCGATGGGCGCGGGCGGTCTCGCCGTCCGGCACATCAACGACGCGGGCCACTGGGTGTTCACCAGGCTCGCCGGCCTGGACATGGCGAGCGGCCTGCGCACCTGGAGCGCATTCACCACGGTCATGGGCTGCGTCGGCTGCGCCCTCACGGCCGTCATCCGGACCCTGGTCCAGCGAAGCCCGCCGCTGAAGGGACAACTCAGCGAACGCTGACGCCCAACGTCCCAAGTCCCGCCCGGCGTACGGCGATCGACCCGTACGGCGTGCGCAGCCTGAGCCACGCGCCCGACGAGAACAGTCCGAGCGACGCCACGTCGGGCGCGCCGGTCGTCCGCGCGGGACGGAGGAAGCCGAGCGACTGGGCCGCGTGCACGGCCCGCACCGGCAGATGCGTGTCCCCGACCGTCCGGGACCAGATCTCCCGCCCGATCCGGTCGAGCTCGGCCCGCGTCCGCCGCTCGGGCCCCAACTCCTCGGTACGGGACCGGAACTCGCGCACCGCCACGGAGACCATCGCCCGCAACGCGTCCGGCGCGGGCAGCCCCGCCTCCGGCCGCCAGCCACCGCGTGGGGGAAGCACCCCGGCCCACGGCGGCCCGGTCACCGCCGCCGGGACAACCGCCGTATCCCCGGACTCGTCGATGGACTCGAGGAGTTCACCGGCCGACACGGTCACGTCGAGCGTGACGTCGAGCCCGCTCTCGTACGGCTTGGCGAGGCGCACGGCCCGGATCGCCAGGACCTCGAAGGACGGTGGCCGGCCGAAGACGGCCAGTGCGGTGCCGACCGCCTGGAGGCGCACCGCTGCTCCACGGTCGTAGTGAAGCAGCCGGGAGAGGAAGGCCGCGAGATCCGCCGCCTCCCCCTCGTCAGCGAGGTGGAGCACCGTCATGCCGCGACGGCCTCCTCCTCGTCATCTCTGTACTCCTCCAGGAACTCGCGTTCCTCGGCGGTGATCCGGCGGGGCCGCTGGGTCGCGAAGTCGAACGGCACTATCACCGTCGAGGCCCGGACGTAGACCTGCTCGGGGTCCTTGACCTCGTACGTGATCGTGAACGACGCCGCTCTTATCTCCGTGACCCACAACTCGATGTCCACCGGCTTGTGCCGGTGCACCAGCTGCCGCTTGTAGTCGATCTCATGGCGCGCCACCACGGACCCCTGCTTGAAGTTCTTCTCCGGGCGGAACAGGAAGTCGATACGGGCTTCCTCCAGATAGCGGAGGAAGACCACGTTGTTGACGTGGCCGTACGCGTCCATGTCCGCCCAGCGCAGTGGGCAGCGGTAGATGTGCCGCAAGGTCGATCAGCCCCGGGTCAGCTTCTTGTAGGTGGCGCGGTGCGGACGGGCGGCGTCGGCACCGAGTCGCTCGATCTTGTTCTTCTCGTACGACTCGAAGTTGCCCTCGAACCAGAACCACTTGGACTCGCCCTCGTAGGCGAGGATGTGCGTCGCCACCCGGTCCAGGAACCAGCGGTCGTGGGAGACGACCACGGCGCAGCCCGGGAACTCCAGCAGCGCGTTCTCCAGCGACGACAGGGTCTCGACGTCGAGGTCGTTGGTCGGCTCGTCGAGGAGCAGCAGGTTGCCGCCCAGCTTGAGGGTGAGCGCCAGGTTGAGGCGGTTGCGCTCACCGCCGGAGAGCACCCCGGCCGGCTTCTGCTGGTCCGGGCCCTTGAAGCCGAACGCGGAGACGTAGGCGCGGGAGGGCATCTCGACCTGGCCGACGTTGATGTAGTCCAGTTCGTCGGAGACGACGGCCCACAGCGTCTTCTTGGGGTCGATGTTCTCGCGGCTCTGGTCGACGTAGGAGATCTTGACGGTGTCGCCGACCTTGATCGAACCGGAGTCGGGCTCCTCGAAACCCTGGATCATCTTGAAGAGGGTCGTCTTGCCGGCGCCGTTCGGGCCGATGATGCCCACGATGCCGTTGCGCGGCAGCGTGAAGGAGAGGTCGTCGATCAGAACCTTCTCGCCGAAGGCCTTGCTGAGGTTGTTGACCTCGACGACCACACTGCCCAGGCGCGGGCCCGGCGGGATCTGGATCTCCTCGAAGTCCAGCTTCCGCATCTTGTCGGCCTCGGCCGCCATCTCCTCGTAGCGGGCGAGACGGGCCTTGGACTTGGCCTGGCGGCCCTTGGCGTTGGAGCGGACCCACTCCAGCTCTTCCTTGAGCCGCTTGGCGCGCTTGGCGTCCTTCTGGCCCTCGACCTTGAGACGGGACTGCTTGCTCTCCAGGTACGTGGAGTAGTTGCCCTCGTAGCCGATCGCGCGGCCTCGGTCGAGCTCCAGGATCCAGCCCGCGACGTTGTCGAGGAAGTACCGGTCGTGGGTGACGGCGACGACGGTGCCGGGGTACTTCGCGAGGTGCTGCTCCAGCCACTGCACGGACTCGGCGTCCAGGTGGTTGGTGGGCTCGTCGAGCAGCAGCAGGTCCGGGGCTTCGAGCAGCAGCTTGCACAGCGCGACGCGGCGGCGCTCACCACCGGACAGGTTGGTTACGGGCCAGTCGCCGGGCGGGCAGCCGAGGGCGTCCATGGCCTGCTCCAGCTGGGTGTCCAGGTCCCACGCGTTCGCGTGGTCCAGGTCCTCCTGAAGCTTGCCCATCTCGTCCAGGAGCGCGTCCGAGTAGTCGGTCGCCATGAGCTCCGCGACCTCGTTGAAGCGCCTGAGCTTGCCCATGATCTCGGCGGCGCCGTCCTGCACGTTCTGCAGAACCGTCTTGGACTCGTCCAGCGGCGGCTCCTGCAGGAGCATGCCGACGGTGTAGCCGGGCGACAGGAACGCGTCACCGTTGGAGGGCTGCTCGAGGCCCGCCATGATCTTGAGAACGGTGGACTTACCGGCACCGTTCGGACCGACCACACCGATCTTCGCGCCGGGCAGGAAGCTCAGCGTGACGTCGTCAAGGATCACCTTGTCGCCGTGCGCCTTGCGTGTCTTGCGCATCGTGTAGATGTACTCAGCCAAGAGAAACCGTCCGGCAACTTGAAATCTGGCAGTGGGCAGTACCACCCATCTTGCCGCACGGCCAGCCCTGGACGGAAACCGGATGGTGAACCCCCTCGGACGAGCGACACGACCCCGGCGCCTTGGGGGCGTACCGGGGCCGCATCGCACGCACGTGTCACCGCGCGGTCACTCACTGTTGAGTTGCCAAGGAGCTCTTTCTCTCACGGGCCCGTTTCGCGGATCTCTCCGCGGTCTCTCACGGGCCCGATTCGCGGATCTCTCGACGGTCTCCTTTTCACGGATTCCGCTTGCGGATGAGGATCATCACCGCGCCGCCGATCACGACCAGGCCGATGGCGATGCCCCCGATCACCGGGGTGGCGCCGGAGCTGCCGGTCTCGGCGAGGTCGGTGCCGGAGTCGGTGGCCGCGTTGCCGCCCACCGTCGCCGGGCTCGGCTCGCTCAGCGTCTGGACCGAGTCCCCGCTCGCACCGGCCTCGGTCTCCGTCCGGCAGTCGAGCACGCCCCGGAACTGCTTCGCGAAGCCGTTCGGCCCCTTGATCGTGAAGTCGTACGCCTGCTCCTCCTGCAGCGGGATCGTCACCGTCCGGGTCTCGCCCGTGTCGATGGTGTACGTGATCCCCATCAGCTCGAAGGTGAAAGGCTGGTCGCCCTGGTTGGCGGCAGTGATGTCCAGGCCGCCCTCGGCGCAGTTCTTCTCGGCGGACAGCGCGGGTATCGCACCCTTCTCGGCCCAGTGCGCGGTCGCCGTCGCGGAGACCGTGGACTCGCTGGAGCCCGCGAGGATCTGGGTCTGGCTGCGGGTCTCGGAGGCGAAGGCACGGCCGACCGGCACAGTGGTCGAGGCCTGCACGATCAGTTCGGCCGACCCGTCCGCGGTGTCCTCGGGCACCTCGAAGTACAACTCGCTGCCGTCACCGGCCGAGGTCACGGCCTCGCCGTCCGCGTCGACGACCTGCACGCCGTCCGCCGTCCCGTCCGAGGGCGGGGTCACGGTCACGCCGTCCGCGTTGGTGTGCACCGTGACCGGGCCGAGCCGCTCGCCCGCCCGGCCTGAGACCGCCGACGGGTCGAGGGTCAGCGAGGCGGCCGGCTCCGCCAGATTCCGCGCGCTCTTCTCCAGATAGTCCGCGAGTTTCTCCGCCTCCGGGTCCAGAGCCGTCACATCGGCCCCGTCCGAGTACCGCCAGATCGCCACCTGCGTACCGGTCGCCGCGTCCTGCTCGGTGAGGCCCTTGGCGTCGGCCTTGCCGGAGAGTGCGGCGAGGTCGTTCACCTGCGGGTAGGAGTTCTGGAGGATCCAGCGGATCCTGCCCGCGTCCTCGTTGGCGCCCAGCGAGGTGCCGCTCCAGGGCGTCTCCTGGTACTTGGCGTCCTTCTGCGTCGGGTTCTGGACGTCGACGCAGTAGGTCTGCAAGGTGCCGCCGCCGTCGACGAACATCTCGAACAGTCCTGCGGGGAGTTGCTGTTCCTGGCCGTCGTCGGTACGGAGCACGGCCGTCCCGTACGTCTTGAGGCCGCCTATCGTCGCGGTCGCTCCGCCCGAACTCAGCGCCGTCTCGTCGGCGGCGGCCGGGCTCGCGGTGACGATCGCACCCGCGACGACGAGTCCGGACGCGAGGGACACGGCGGCGAGGCGGGCCGCCCCTCGCCTGCGCGCGGAGCACCCCGACCACACGGCGAACGACGCCGAGAACGAAGAAACCACAGAATTTCCCTTCGAGCAGGACCCGTTGACGTGGGGGGTTGTGGTCCCACCAGCAGAATCAGAAGCCCCGTGAGCTATGCCCGGCATCCTAGGGATGCGGCGCACCACTCTTCCCAGTCGTATCGTCGGACTACCGATCCGAATCGGAATCGTTATCGGTTGCACAGCTCGCGAACAGCGCTTATCGACAAATCGATGGAACATGTACGAGGACCGATCGCAACGCATTCGTCGATAAGCCACAGTTCAGCCAGGGCGTTGGTTATCGGGCGTGCACCCTCGACCTGATGTCAGGTCACCCCGGCTGGCTCCGGCCGGAGTTCGGATACGGCGTCCATCCCACTCCCGGGCGGCGGGGTCTCCCAGTTCGGCTCCGGCTGGGACTGGCCCGTCACCGCCGTTTCACCCCGGGGTGTCCGCCGGAACGCCGATGTGCCACGCGACAGGTCGTGGCCGATCGTGACCGCGTCGACGTCCGCCGAGACCCAGCTCTGCCCGTCCCGCTGCTCGGTGCGCACCTTCAACCGCCCCTGCACCACGACCGGATCACCCAGCGCCACCGAGGACGCCACGTTCGCGGCGAGCGTGCGCCTGGCCCACACCGTGAAGAAGTTGGTGTGCCCGTCGGTCCACTCGCTCTTCTCCCGGTCCCAGTACCGCGAGGTCACCGCCAGCCGGAACCGGGCCGACGAACCCGTCGACAACTCCCGGCAGACCGGCTGGGTCGCCACGTTCCCCACCACGCACACCATCGTCTCGTTCATCTCGCGAACCCCTCCTTCACGCCGGCACCGACTCCGGCGCCGGCCGGACACGCGTACGGGCCCGCCCCGTACGGCTGCTGCGTCTGTCGTGCGGCGGTGTTGTGATTGCCGCGTGTTCAGACTGCCGCCGTCGGGCCGAGCCCGCTGAGCCCTGTGCGCTACCCGCCGGTTGTGGAAAACTCCGTCACCCGACGGGGTGAACTGTCCACACGAGCGACGCCGATCATCCCACCGGTGCCGCTCCCAGCACCCGCCCGTACTGCTCCCGCACCTCCCGGTACCGCAGCAGCTCGGCCGCCACCGGATCCAGCACCCGCGCCCGGCCGCACCCGGCGGCCGCCTCACGCAGCCGCCGCTCCGCTTCGCAGCCGTAACGCCGTGCGGGCCCGCGTGCCGCCAGCCGGCACCCCCACTCGACGGCCGGACCGCCGACGATGCCGATCACCATCAGCAGTACCGGCACCCCGAGGTTCGGCGCCATGAACCCGATGATCTGCCCCAACAGCCACAGTCCACCGAGGACTTGAAGGACGGTCATGGCCGCCTGCGCGAGCACGGCGACGGGCCACCAGCCGGGCCGCGGTGGCCGCCCCGTCGGCGCCCCGGCCCGCACGGCCAACTCGTCCAGCGCCTCGGGCAGCCCCTGCGCCCCGCGAACGGCCGCCTCGCGCACCGCCTGGGCCCAGGGCACAGGCAGCCCCGTCGCGGCGCGCTCGGACAGGATGCGTACGGCCTGTTCGACGCGCTGTCGGGCGGTGGCCTCCTCGTCCACGGGCGCCGCCAGAGCGAGCCGCCCCGTGGGGGGTTCGCTCCGGTCCTGGTACCACCGCCACAGCCGTAGCCAGGGCGTACCGCACGCGCGGTTGGCGTTGCGCAGCCAGGCGCGCTCGGCGGCCTCGCCCGCCGCGGTGGCGCCGACGGCGTCAGCGAGCCGCGCGGCGAACTCGTCCCGGGCCTGCTCGCTGAGCCCCGCGCTCCGCTGATTGGCGTACACCGGCCACAGCCGCGCGGCGGCCGCGTCCAGATCGGCGCGGACCCGGCGGGCAGGCGCGCCCCGCTCGGCCACGAACTGCCCCAGCACCTCACGCAGTTCCCCCACCCCGTCCCCGGTGAGCGCGGACAGCGCGAGCACGGTGGCGCCCGGTTCGCCGTACTCCCCCAGGGCGATCCCGTCCTCGTCGAGCAGCCGCCGCAGGTCGTCGAGGACCTGGTGGGCGGCCTCCCCGGGCAGCCGGTCCACCTGGTTGAGGACGACGAACATGACCTCCGCATGGCCGGCCAGGGGCCGCAGATAGCGCTCATGGAGGATGGCATCGGCGTACTTCTCCGGGTCGACGACCCAGATGACCGCGTCCACGAGGGCCAGGATCCGGTCGACCTGCTCCCGGTGCTGCACCGCCGCCGAGTCGTGGTCGGGCAGGTCCACCAGCACGAGACCGCGCAACTGCGCCTCCGCCTCGAGGCTCTGCAACGGCCGCCGCCGCAGCCGTCCCGGAATGCCCAGCCGGTCGATGAGAGTCGCCGCGCCGTCGCTCCAACTGCACGCGATGGGCGCGGCTGTGGTGGGCCGGCGTACGCCCGTCTCCGAAATCGCCACGCCGGCGAGCGCGTTGAACAGCGTCGACTTGCCGCTGCCGGTGGCGCCCGCGACGGCGACGACCGTGTGCTGCCCCGAGAGCCTGCGCCGTGCCGCCGCCTCGTCCAGAACCCGTCCGGCCTCCGCCAGCGTCTTGCTGTCCAGCCGCGTACGGGACAGCCCCACCAGCTCCCGCAGCGCGTCGAGCCGCGACCTCAGGCGCCCGTCGTACGCGAGCGGGGTGACCGGCTGCGCGACCGAAGCCCTGGTCTCCACGGCCAGAAACCGCTCGGCGGCACTCGTCTCGCTGACACGCCGGGCGATGAGCCCGTCGTCCCAGGGGTCACCGGATTCCGTACGACCGGAGGGGGCGCCGGACAGATCGGCGGCTGAGCCGGTCGACGTGCCGCTGGACCCGTCGTCGTCACCGGACGCACCGCTGTCGGGCACGCGCGCGTGGACGTCGTTGTCGCGCATCCGGCGCTTCTCACGGCTCCGGCGGCTCGCGGCCTCGTCGCGCTCTTCGGCTCCCTCGGGGGGCTTGTTCTCGGCAGGCCGCTTGCTCTCGGCGCTCCCCGGGGGGCCTCCTTCCGGGTTCCTCGGATGCCCCTCTTCGAAAGCACCCTCCGCAGGGAGGCGGCTTTCGCCATCGTCACCCTTCATGTCGGCCTTCTTCTCGGCCTTCTTGTCGGCCTTCTTGTCGTCACCCATCTCGGGGACGCCGTCTCCGGTCTGATCCGTGCGGTCAGTGACGGCGGTCACGGCGGTCACCTCTCCTTCTGCAGTACGGACAGGGCGGCGATGAGTTCGGCCTGTGGTTCGGGATGTACGTCGAGGGCGTCGAGCGGGGCGAGGCGACGGTCGCGCTCGGTGTCGAGGACCCGGTCGAGGTACTCGGCGAGCAGCCGCCCGCCACGGTCACGCAGCCGCAGCGCGCCGTGCGCCCCGATCCGTTCGGCGAGCCCCTCCCCCGCGGCCCGGGCCCGTCGGCCGCCCAGCAGGGCCGTGGCGACCAGGGCGGCCACCACCTCGGCTTCCGGCGCGATGCTCCGGTCGAGGTCGCGCACCTCTTCCTCGGCGTACTCCTCAAGGACGCGCCGCCAGCGTCGTACGGTCATCCCGATCCGGTGCTCGACGCTCTCCCCCGTCGCCCCACGTCCCGTCAGCCCGACGGCCACAGCTGCCGGTTCGCGACGCCAGGCCTCGCCGATCCGCTCATCGGCGGCGGTGACGGCGCACAGCAGCAGCGCGCCCAGGCTTTCGACAAGGGCGTCGAGCAGTTCGCGGGCAGTGCAGTCGAGCGGATAGCTGCGCCACCGCTTGAGGGCGCCGCCCGCGAGCACGGCCCCCGACTGCAAACGCTCCTTCACACGCGCGCGCTCGCTGTCGTACGCCGTGTCGACGGCCGCGGTGAGCCGGAGAGCGGCGGAGTACTGCTGGGCCGCAGCGCTGGCCAGCTCGGGCATCCGGGACCTCAGGGAGTCGAGCACCCCGTACGCGGTGCGAGCCATGGCCTGGTGCAGGGCTTCCGGATCGGTCGTCTGCTGGATGAGCCAGGTCCGCAGCGGCGCGACGGCGGTGGCGGGCAACAGCCCGCCGCCCCAGGCGGACTCGGGCAGTTCGGGCACGGTGAACCGGGGCACGTCGCCGAGCCCGGCCTTGGTCAGCAGCGCCCCGTACTGCCGGGAAACCTCGGACACCACCTGGTGGGGCACCCGGTCGAGCACGGTGACCAGGGTCGCCCGGTTTTCCTTCGCGGTCCGCAGCAGATGCCACGGCACGGCGTCGGCGTAGCGGGCGGCCGTGGTGACCATCACCCAGATGTCGGCGGCGCAGATGAGTTCGGCGGCGAGGACGCGGTTGTCGGCGACCAGGCAGTCGATGTCGGGCGCGTCGAGGAGGGCGAGACCGGGGGGAAGGCTGTCGGAGGTCTCGATGCGCAGTACGCGCTCGCCGTTATTTCCACCGTCCCGGCCCGGCGGAAATGATTCGTCGCCCGGATCCTGACCGGCCTCCTGTTGGGGCACCCACGCGCGCGTGAGGTTGGGCAGGACGCGCATGCCGCTGAACCAGTGATGGTCCTCGGGATGACAGACCAGTACGGGCGTACGGGTCGTCGGCCGGAGTACCCCGGCCTCGCTGACCTTCCGCCCCACCAGGGAATTGACGAGAGTGGACTTGCCGGCTCCCGTCGATCCCCCGACCACGGCCAGCAACGGCGCTTCGGGTTGCCGCAACCGGGGCACCAAGTAGTCGTCGAGTTGCGCGAGCAGTTCGTCGCGGTTGGCACGCGCGCGCGGGGCTCCTGCCAGGGGCAGCGGGAAGCGCGCGGCGGCGACACGGTCGCGCAGGGTGGAGAGCGCGTCGAGCAGCTGAGGCCGTACTTCCAAGGTCACCACATGTGAAGAATGCCCAATTTTGTGGACTTTCTGAAGCATATAAGTTCGCCTGCGCGCCGACAGGACGGAGGGGGCGAGAGGGGCGCAGGCATAACGAGTGCACAACACCCGAGGCGCGAGACGCCAAAAGTGGTGCACGATTCGTACCTGCCTGCGATTATCAGGACCGCTTCACCGAACCTCCACATTGAGCCACGGAGGCGAAGCAACAGGGACAAGGACTCGGGAGCCCTATCCTTGTCCCCGGCAACGTCACGGATCAGCCCACACCCGGGCACCACGACAGAGGCCACCACACCCGGCCCCCGTAGCTCAGTGGATAGAGCAGGCGCCTTCTAAGCGCTTGGCCGCAGGTTCGAGTCCTGCCGGGGGCGCCGCATTTCTCCACGCCAGACCCCTCGCCCGCCCTCCTGCCCCGCGCCGCGCATGCCGCCTCCAGTCACGGCGACACGGGTCCGTGTCGGACCGATCACAGGAAGCAATTACAGCGAGACGCCCTGGCCAGGGCTCTTCCGATGCCCGGCATCGCGTGCGAAGCCCGATGGGGTCAGGCCTGGGCGGCCCACCCGCAGATGGTCGCTGTCTGCTACGTGTACTCATAGACCGCGCTGTGATCTTCCAGTTCCTCCGGGGTCACGTCCCACGGCGGCATCCGCTCGTGCCGCGCGACGACCCGGCCCCTCTGGGCATCCCCCGGGCCGGGCGGCTTCGCGGGGAGATAGCGGGCCTTCCGGTGCCGCCTCTGCCAGCGGGACCACACCAGGTCGACGAAGGCGTGGTGCATCCAGAAGACGGGGTCGTTGACGGAGGCGCCGCTCACCATGTGGCCGCCGACCCATCGGTGGACCCGGTTGTGGTTGCGCCACGACACGACGCCGCGCCCCGGCCCCCACCCCTCCAGCTTGTTGCGGAACCCTTTGGCGGACGTGGAGTTCCAGGGGGCCGTGTCGTAGACCGGGTCCGCGAGGGCCTTCTCCACATCCCCGGCCGTGGGCAGAGCGATCGGGTCCCGGGAGAAGCCCAGGTCCCGCATGAGGTACTCGGTGTCGGTGATCCCCTCTCTGATGGTCCACTGGCCATGGCGGTAGGCGAAGGGGCCGGTCATGACCTGCCGGTCGGAACGCCGCCCGTTGCCGCCGAGCAGATCCTCGGTCCACGGCACGGCCGTCGGGGCACGGTCTCGCGTCCAGTCCCAGTACGGCACGGTCACCGACTCGTCCACGCGGCGCAGCGCCCGCTCCAGGTCCAGCACGAACCTGCGGTGCCAGGGCAAGAAGGAGGGCGCCATGTGGGCCGTGCGCGGGCCGTTCTCGCCGTCGGGAAGGAAGTACTGGATGTGCGTGCGGACGAACTCGTCGTACTCGCCACGGCGTTTGACCTCGATCAGTGCGGTGACGAATCGGTGCCGCTCGGCAGGGGTGAGCGTGCTGACGTCCTTACGCGTGTACACCATGGCGATGATCCCCCTCGGTTGTCTGGCCACCGTTCGGCGTACCGCTGTCGTCCGTGCGGCTGCCCGTTCCGCCCGACACGCCCAACCGCGCGGTGGGGCCGAGTTCGTCCACGGCCGCGCGCGCCGCGGCGAGTGGCGTCGGATACGACTGGTAGTGGTCGACCATGGTCATCCAACCGCCGTCGACGCGACGCATGAGGTGCAGCGGCCGCCCGTCCACAGTGACGTGCCATACGCCGGAGACGTCGTCTCCCGACTGCCCGGCGTCGACTGCGATGCCGGCGATGCGCCGTCCGCGATACGTCTCGCGGAACCATGCCCCCTCCGGCCCGGTCGCCCCCGATGCCGCCATGAACGGTGCGAGTGCCACCCCTGCCGCCGCCGCGAACAACCCCCGCAGCACCCGCCTCCGCCCGGTGGGCTCCGCGGGGTTGACGGCGAGTGACGATCCGGTCACGGCCTCCCCGGGACTCGGCCTCGGCGACCACCGACCGGCCTCGGACGTTTCCTCACCCGAGCGGTGCATACGCGCCAACGTGATCACACGATGCGGGCTCCAAGACCCTCGTCCAGAACTTCGCACCCAACTCGTAAGTCAGCACCATGAATTCTCCATCTTATCCAACGAGCCCCCGGACTCCCCGCACATCGCCTGAACAAGGAATTCCAGCATCGCGGGTACAGGCTCACCCTTTATGAAATGAATCCGGCCGCAGAAGCCACACCACGCGACGGGCAGTCCCGGCAACGCAGAGGCCGACACCGCGCGTCGCGGAATCGGCCTCTTCGGAGCAACCACCGGGAAATGCCAGAAGCGCCGGATCAAGACGCGGCGGGCATCGCGGCCGGGGACGTTCTCACTTCTGCTGCGACAGACCGCCCAGCAGCGGAGCGCCGCTGCCCAGGGCGGTGGACGTGCGATCCACCGTGCTCAGCAGCGCCTCCTTCTTCTCCTTGGCATCGAGCGCGTCCCCCTTCAGCGGCGGCACCTGGACGGGGCCCTTGCCGAGCGTGTTCACCGCGTTGTTGAGGCTCTTGTGCACCACCTCGGTGGCGTTCTGGGCGAACGCGGGCGCAGCGGCACCGGCGATGATCAGGGACCCGGTGACGACAACAGCAGCCTTCAGAGACTTCATGGAGTTCCTTTCTTCGGCAATGTGGGTAGCCAGGGCGGATTCTGACGTCGTGCACAACGAGCGCCGACCGGTCCGGAAACCCGCGTGCAGAAGATTGCCGAGTACTCATATGAAACCCCTGAAGGATTTATCTCCGTAAGTCGGCACGGCCACGAGAAAGAGCGGAAAGGAACAGCGTTACGCCGACGTGGTTCGGCCAGGGCGCCCTTCGTCGCGTCACCGGGCCTGCCGGCCCGCGGAGTCGGGTGGGCGCGATACGCCGCACGGGCAGAACGCGCATGGGGCCACCTTCAAGCCATGGGGCCACCTTCAAGCCATGGGGCCGCTTCCCCTTGCGGGGCGGGAAGCGAGCCCGGGAAGCCCCCTACTTCACTAATCCGACACACTTGTCGCGTTTGACAGGATTATGTCCGATAGCGGCTAGAGTTTGCGCACTTGACGCGTCCCTACAGCACGCCCATCGCCTCTTGCTGTCCCCCTGGCACCTCCACCTTCCCGAAAGGGCAACGCCGGTCATGCGCAATTCCCTAGCCCTCCTGCTGCGCCGTACAACGGTGGGCGCCCTCGCTCTCGCCGGGATGTGGGCTCCCGCCAGTGCCCTGGCGGTCGCGCCTGTCGCACCGTCGTCTCAGGAGGCCGGCCGTCTCCCGTTCGCCCAGCGCTACCACGCCCTCCAGCACGGCGGGATCGCCCGCGCGGCCAACGTCTCCATCAGCTGCCGTACGCCACGGTCGAACTACCCGTTCCCGCCGTCGACGGCGCGTTCCTGCCCAGCCACTCGCGAGGGCGGGACCGGGGTGAACGGCGACTTCGACATGATGTACGTCGACGTCGACAAGGACCCGAACACCTACAACTCCTCCCGCGCGGAGGTCCGTGTACCCGAGGGCTCACGGGTCAGCTACGCACGGCTGTACTGGGGCGGCAACCTGCGCGTCGGCGAGCAGAAGCCGCCCAAGGACAACGGGCGGGTGCTGGTCGCCGAACAAGGCGGGGAGTACAAGGAGGTCCTCGCGGACACGGTCGTCGGCCACCGTGTGGCACACGGTGCGGATGCCTTCCAGGCCTCGGCGGACGTCACGAGCCTGGTGCGGGAGAGCGGGCCGGGTCTGTACACCGTGGCACAGGTCAACGTGGCGATGGGGAGGTCCACGGCCGGCGCGTGGGGTGGCTGGACGCTGGTGGTGGCGTACGAGAACCCGGAGCAGCCGTTGCGGCACCTCGCCGTCTGGGACGGCTTCGACGCACTGAAGTCCGGTGCGGGGCAGGAGATCCGGCTGCGCGGAATGCGTTTCCCGGCGGGCGCGGGCGGCCGAGCGGGCCTGGTGACATACGACGGCGACCATGGCGCGACCGGCGACACTCTCACCCTCACGGCCACCCGCACGTCCTCCGCCCAGCTGCCCCACCACACCGAGGTCACCTCCCTCGCCGACCCCGCCAATCCCCGTGCCGACGTCCTGAACTCCACGATCAGCGAACCGGGAACGTCCGAGCCGAGGCGGGTGCCCGCGTACAACCGCACGCTCGGCTACGACTCCGATGTGTTCGATCTCGGAGCAGGCCTGCGCCACGGCGGCGACCAACTGGCCTTCCGAGTCGTTTCCCAGCGGGACGTGATCTGGGCCGGCGTGCTCTTCGTCGCCGTCGACGCCCAGCGGTAAGGCGTGTTCTTTCCCGTCCCGAGCGTCACCGTGAGCGAGGACATCGCGCATGCACACGTCATCAACCGGCCCTCGGTCGCGAGTCCTTCACCTCACCCAGCCCGTGGACGGCGGGGTCGCCCGCGTCGTGACGGACCTGGTACAGGCACAGCTCAGGGCCGGCCTGGCCGTCACGGTGGCCTGCCCCGACAGTGCGCTCAGCACAGGGCTCCGGCGACTGGGCGCGGACGTGCGGCACTGGCACGCAACGCGGTCACCGGGTCCGTCACTCGTCCGGGAGGTACGACATCTCGCACGCGTGATCGATGAAGTGTGCCCACATCTGGTGCACGCGCACAGCGCGAAGGCCGGGCTCGTCGGGCGGCTCGCCGTCCGCGGGAGGATCCCCACCGTGTTCCAGCCGCACGCCTGGTCGTTCGAGGCCACCGGCGGGGCCGGCTCGGCGCTCGCGCGGGCGTGGGAACGGTGGGGGGCGCGCTGGGCCTCCCAGGTGGTGTGCGTGAGCGAGGCGGAGCGCATGACCGGCGTGCGCGCCAGGATCAACGGGCGCTGGAGCGTCATCCCCAACGGTGTCGACCTGCAGCGCTTCCGCCCCGCCCCCGTCGGTACCGTACGAGCTGGGCTGAGGCCGTTGCGCGAGGTCGATCCCGCCGCGCCGCTCGTCGTCTGTGTAGGGCGGCTGTGTCGGCAGAAGGGCCAGGCCGTCCTGCTGAGGGCGTGGAGTACCGTCGCCCGCAGGGTGCCCGGCGCGTGTCTCGTCCTGGTCGGCGACGGTCCGGACCGCGACCGGCTTCGGGCGCGCGCGCCGAAATCCGTGCTGTTCGCGGGCGACGTCGCCGACGTCGTCCCCTGGTACCAGGCCGCAGATCTCGTTGTTCTGCCGTCCCGTTGGGAGGGCATGGCGCTGGCCCCGCTGGAGGCGATGGCCTGCGGCCGGCCGGTGGTGGCCACAGACGTCGACGGTGCCCGCGAGAGCCTGCCTCCCTCACTCGCCTCCCGCTGCCTGGTCCCGCCCGAGAACCCGGCGGTGCTGGCCGAGGCCGTCGCCGAACTGCTGCCCGACCCACTGCTGCGCGCGTCGCTCGGCCGCCAGGGGCTCCAGTACGTCCTGTCCTCGCACGACGTGCGGCACACCACCGAGGCGGTCGCGGACGTCTACCGCCATCTGATCGGCGCGCGACCCTCACCACGCGTCGCACGCACGGAGCATAGGGAGTCCATCCAGTCGTGACCGCGGACAGCACCATCCCCTCCCCTGGCACACCGCCCCGGGATCACGGATCCTCACCCCTCTCGGTCATGCCGTCGCGCGGCACCGTCCCGAGGCCCCCGTCCCCCGCCGACAGGCGGCCCGCACGCTCGGCCTCGCCGGTGCCCCTGCTCGTCGCGGACGGCACGGCCGCCCTGCTGGGTGCCCTGACACTGACCGGAAGTCAGCTCGGCCCGCTCCCATCGGCCTTGCTGCTGGCCGTGTCGCTGCTGCTGCGCCCGCACCACGCGCGCCCGCCGGGGCCGGGCATCCTCGACGAACTGCCCGCCATCTGCCGCCGGACAGCGGTGGCCTGGCTGACGCTCGCCGCACTGATGGCGGCGTACCGGCCGGACGACGCGCTGTCCACGCACACCCTCCTGGTGGGCTTCGCCGTGCAGGCTGCGGCGAGCTGCGCGCTGCGCGGCACCGTGCACGCTAGGTGGCGCGCAGCGCTGCTGCGCAACCCTCGCACCGCGCTCGTCATCGGCCCGGCGGCGACCGCGCAGCGCGTGGCCGCCGCCGTGTTGCGGCACCCCTGGTGCGGGGTACGGCCGGTGGGGATCGTGGCCGAACGGCAGGACGACGCCGAGGGCCTGCCGGTTCTGACGACCGGTGAAGAGGTCGAGAGGGCGGTCGTCCAGAACAGCGTGCGGTCGGTGTTGGCCGTCCACCCCTCCGTACGGGCCGAACAGGGACCGCTGCTGAGCGCGCTGGCCGAGCGGGGTTGCGTGGTCTGGGAGCTGGACGCGGACTCCCCGTCGTACGCGACGAAGGACCGACTGGCCGGGTTCTCCTGCCGGCGTCTGGAGAGGGCTACGACGCCACGCGGCAGCGTGGGCAAGCGGGCGCTCGACATCGCCGTGTCGGCGACGCTGCTGCTGCTGGTCAGCCCCCTGTTGCTGCTGTGCGCGGTGACATTGCGGATCAGCGACGGGCCGGGTGTGGTGTTCCGGCAGGAGCGCATCGGCAAGGACGGAAAGCCTTTCACGCTGTTGAAGTTCCGCACCCACCGTCCCGTCGACGAGCACGAGGCGGCGACCCGGTGGAGTGTGGCGAACGAGCACGAGATGCGCGGGTTCTGCCGCATGCTGCGGCGCACCTCGCTCGATGAGCTCCTCCAGCTGTGGAACGTGCTCCGGGGCGACATGAGCCTCGTCGGACCTCGGCCCGAGCGCCCCTACTTCGTCGCACAGTTCAGCGAGTCCCACCCCGGCTACGCGGCTCGCCACCGTATGCGGACCGGCATCACCGGCCTCGCCCAGATCCATGGGCTGCGCGGCGACACGTCCATCGAGGACCGCTTCCGGTTCGACAACTCCTACATCGACAACTGGTCGCTGTGGCAGGACGTGTGCATCCTGTTGCGCACCGCGGCCACGCTCATGCGTCCGACGGGAAGCTGAGAGCCATGAGCCTCGCACTGACGCCGCTCATGCGCCGGGGCACCGTCCTGACACCGGTCCTGCCCGTGGTGGCTGTGCTCGCCCTGCTGGCGCTGCCGCTCGATCCGAGCAGCGAGGGCGGCCCCGGTCCCGCCGACGCGGTCTCCGGGTTCCTGGTGCTCTTCTGCGCGATCCGTCTCGTACGGGACCGGCGACGCCCCTTGCCGCGTACGGCCGCCGTGGTGCTGGGCCTGCCGGTCCTCGGGCTGGCCGTCGCCGCCATGGGGGCATACTCGCTCGAGGCCGGGATCGCCGGTATGGGCCGGTATCTGCAGATCTTCGTGCTCGTCCCCGCGGCGGTCCTGCTGCTGATCCGCGGCCTGGGCGACTTCCGGCTGCTGGCCTGGTCGTTCGTGGGGCTCGCGGGCTGGCAGGGGGCCGTCGGAGTGCACCAGTACGTCACCCGGACCGGCGCCTCCTTCCAGGGCGAGCAGATCCGGGCCGTCGGCACGTTCGGGCCCCAGGACGTGATGGGGATGGCGACGGTGGTCGGCATCGGCCTTGTGTGCGCACTCGCCCTCGCGCTCGGGCGGACGTCCGTACGACAACGGGGAGTCGCCCTCGCGTGCGCGCTGGCGCTGCTGCTGCCGCTCGCGCTGTCCTTCAGCCGGGGCGCGTGGATCGCGACGGCTGTGACCTGCGCGCTGCAGCTGGTCCTGGCCGGGCTGCGGCGCGCGCTCAAAGTGGCTGCGGTCGCAGCCGCGGCGGGCGTGGTCCTGGTGGGCGGTCTCGGTGTCGGCACGGCGCTGCTGGAGGAGCGGATCGACAGCATCACGCAGGTCACCGACGCCCCCGACCAGTCCGTCGTCGACCGGTACGCGATGTGGGCGGCCGCGACCGACATCTGGCGCGCACACCCGCTGACCGGCGTCGGGTTGAAGGGCTTCCCCGAGTACCGGGACGCGTACGCCTCACCGACGCTGTCGTCGGGCAGCGACACCTCGGGCGCGGGGGCCGCGTACCGGAGGCAGCCGCTGCTGTCCCCGCACAGCATGTATCTGCTGGTGCTGTGCGAACAGGGCCTGCTCGGACTGATGGCGTTCGCCGGGAGCTGGCTGGCGCTGCTGCTGTGCGTGCTGCGTGCGACGGTGCGGACACGCGTGTCGGGGCCGCACGGCCTCGACTGCGGGCTGGTCGCCTGCGGACTGCTGGCCTGGCAGCTCATCAACTTCGTGTACGCCGACATCGGCGGCCCCTCCACCGTACTGACCGCCGTGTCCTTCGGGATGGTGGCGTGGTGGGCGCTGGCCGGTAACGGCGAGGCGCAGGCCGCCCCGCTGGTTCCGGTACTCGGAAACGCGCGGGAGAGCGTGGCACGATGCCCGTGACGCCACCGCAGACTCCACGTGCGCCCGATTGCGGGACCGACGGGGCGGCCGTGCCCGCGGCGCGGGCGGCCGCGCAGGACATGGACGTCACCGACTCCTCCGCGGCCACCGGGAAGTTCATCGCGAAGGCCACTCTGATCACGGCGTCGCTGTCGGTCGCCGGGGCGCTGCTCGGCCTGGTGCGGGATCAGGCACTGGCCCAGCTCTTCGGAGCGGGCATCGAGACGGACGCCTTCCTGGTCGCGTGGACCGTACCGGAGTTCGCCGCCACGCTGCTCATCGAGGACGGCCTGGCCATCGCGATGATCCCGGCTTTCAGCCTGGCCCTGGCCCGGCGCGCCCAGGGTGTCTCGGGCGACCCGGTTCGCTCCCTCGTGGCCAGCACCCTGCCCCGCCTGTCCCTCGGCTTCGTCGCGGTATCCACGCTGATCATCGTAGGGGCCCCCTACCTGGTCGAGGCTCTGGCACCCGGCCTGACCGAACCTGACCTCGCCGCCGACTGCACCCGGCTGACGGCGACCTGTGTACTGAGCTTCGGGCTCGCCGGGTACTGCAGCGCGGCTCTGCGGGCGCACCGTCGCTTCCTGGCGCCCGCGACGATCTACGTGGCCTACAACACCGGCATCATCGTCGCGATGTTCCTGCTCGGCGAGCGCTGGGGCGTGCGATCGGCGGCGGCCGGAGTGGCGGTGGGGGGCTGCCTGATGGTCGCGGCCCAGCTGCCCTCCCTGCTGCGTCTGATGAGAACCCGACGCCCAGCCGCTTCCGGCGGCAGCGTCGACGTACGCCCGATGAGCCTCGCCCTGCTCAGCAGCGTTCTCCTCTTCGCCATGTGCCGCCAGTCCCAGGTCCTGATCGAACGCTTCCTCGCCTCCACCCTCCCCGCCGGGGCCATCTCGCACCTCAACTACGCGCAGAAGGTGGCCCAGATCCCGATGACGCTGTCGCTGATGCTGTGCACCGTCACCTTTCCGGTGGTGGCACAGGCGCTCGCCGACGGCGACACCGAACGGGCTCGCGCCCGCGTGGAGCGGGACTTGGCACTGGCTTGCCGCCTGGTGCTCTTCGGCGCGGCCACGGTGGTCGCCTGCGCGCCGCAGATCATCGCGATCCTTTTCCAACGGGGCGCGTTCACCGCGCAGGACACGGTGGTGACCGCGGGTGTCCTGCGCGTGTACGCCCTCGGGCTGCTGGGCCAGACCCTGGTGGGGGTACTGATCCGCACGTACTTCTCTGCCGGGCGGCCCACCTGGTATCCGATCGGCGCCATGACCGCGGGTGTCGTCACGACCACCTGGATCGGGGCCGGAACCGTGGACTCCTGGGGCGTGTTGGCGATCGCCGCCGCCAACGCCGCCGGCATCACCGTCACAGCCGCGCTGCTGCTCGCCGGCCTCGCGCAGGAGCGGAAGGGGCGCACCCGTCACGAGAGCGCACGGCCGGCGGGAGAACCCGCAGGACCGAGCTCGTTCGTCTTCTCGACCTGGACCGCGGCCCGCCGTCGTCGAGCCGCGCGGCCCAACGTGCCACGCGGAGTCCCCATCCGTACCCGGCACGTGCTGTCCGATCTGGGCAGACCGCTGCGGGCGGCGGCGGTCGCCACGGCGGCGGGGGCGTTCGCCTCAAGCGCGCCGGGGTCCCCGGTGGTGGGTTTCGCGGTCGGCTGCCTGACCGTGACCGCCGTTTTCCTCCTGCTCGGACTGGCCCTGGACACCCAGGGCCGCACATCCGCGCTTCATTCCGTAGGTGCCGTCACGCGGAGGCTGAGGCATGGCCGTTCCAGTTGAATCCGTCGGCACGGGCAGACGCCCCGCCGCGCGCCCCCGTCCGGTCCCGTGGGTGGCGATGTACCACTCCGTGGACGACTGCTCCGACGACCCGTACCGCATCACGGTCACGCCCGAGCGGCTGGAGCGGCAGCTGGCCTGGCTGCGCCGGCGCCGGCTGCGCGGCGTGTCCCTGCGCGAACTGTTCGCCGCCCGCGCCCGAGGCAGTGGGCGGCGCCTGGTCGGCCTCACCTTCGACGACGGATACGCCGACTTCCTCACCCACGCTCTTCCGGCGCTGCGCCACTGGAACTGCGGTGCCACCCTCTTCGTCCTGCCCGCCCGGCTCGGGGGCGTCAACTCCTGGGACCCGCTCGGCCCGCGCAAGCCGCTGCTGTCCGCCGACGGCGTCCGGCAGGTGGCTGCCGCGGGCGTGGAGATCGGTTCGCACGGGCTGACGCACGTCGATCTCACCCGGGCCGACGATGCCACGCTGAAGGCCGAGGTCACCGACAGCAGGGCACTGCTGGCGGAGCTGATCGGTACTCCGGTCGACGGCTTCTGCTACCCGTACGGCTCGGTCGACCGGCGCGCCGTCGACGCCGTACGCGAAGCCGGGTACACCTACGCCTGCGCCATCGACCCCGGCCCCCTGACGGGCCCGCACGCCCTCCCCCGTCTGCACATCGGCCAGAACGACACAGCCTGGCGGCTGCACCTCAAACACAAGCTGCACCGGCTGCGCCGGCGTCCCGTGGAGGGCGTGTGACATGAAAGCGCTGCACATCATCACCGGTCTCGGCATCGGCGGCGCCGAACAACAACTCCGTCTGCTGCTGCAGCACCTCACCGTCGACTGCGAGGTGGTGGCCCTCACCAACCCGGGCGCCGTCGCCGACGGGATCGTTGCCGACGGCGTCCGCGTGCACCACCTCGGCATGAGCGCCAACCACGACCTGTCCGCGCTCCCCCGCCTGATCCGCCTGATCCGCGCGGGTGGTTACGACCTGGTCCATACCCACCTCTATCGCGCCTGCGTCTACGGCCGGCTGGCCGCCCGACTCGCCGGCGTCAGGGCCGTGGTCGCCACCGAACATTCCCTCGGCGACTCCCAGATGGAGGGCCGGGACCTGACGTCGGGCGTCCGCGCGCTCTACCTCGCCAGCGAGCGCCTCGGCCACACCACGGTCGCCGTCTCCCCCGCGGTCGCCGACCGCCTCAGACGCTGGGGCGTGCCCTCCCCTCGCATCGAGGTCGTCCCCAACGGAATCGACCTGGCCCGTTTCCACTTCGACGAGTCCCGGCGCCACCACACCCGCCGACGCCTCGGCCTGCCGGAGGATGCCTACGTCGTCGGCGGGATCGGCCGCCTCACCGCGGGCAAGCGCTTCGACGTCCTCATCCGGGCGATGGCCCGACTCCCCGGCGACCACTGGCTGTTGCTGGTCGGTGGCGGCCCGGAGGAGAGCGTCCTGCGCCGTACCGCCCACGAGGCAGGCGTGGCCGACCGCGTCCTTTTCACCGGCGAACGCCCCAACGTTCTCGACGCCTCCCCCGGCCCCGACGTGCCCTCACTCACGTTCGCCATGGACCTGCTCGCCTCGCCGTCCTCGGAGGAGACCTTCGGGCTGGCGGTCGTGGAGGCCCTGGCGTCCGGCCTGCCCGTGCTCTACACATCCTGCCCGGCGATCGAGGACCTGCCTCCGCAGGCCGCCCCGGGTGCCCTACGCGTGCGCGGCGGCCCCGAGGCGTACGCCCGTGCCGTCGCCGCAATGCGCGCGGCAGGCCCCCGGCCCCGTACGGCTGCGGACGCCGCGCACCGCTACAGCATCTCCCGCAGCGCTGCCCGGCTCATGGACGTGTACACGGCAGCGGTGTCCAGCTCATTGCCCCCCACACCCCAGGGAGCCAGTTCGTCATGACCGACAACCCCACCCGATTCCACCGGCAGCCCGGCCACACGGCCCGCACCGGCATCCTGCGGCCCTGGTTGGTACTCGCGACCGGCACGCTCGTCGGCGGCCTGCTCGGCGGTGCCTACGGCACGGTCAAGGCCCCGACGTACACGGCGACCAGCTATGTCGTCGCCGTACCCACCAAGAATTCCGACTCGACCTCCGCGCTCGGCTTCGCACAGGCGTACGGCCGCGCCGCCACGCAGCTCGCGGTGCTCGGGGACGCGCAGTCGTCGGCCGGCGTGCCGGTGCGGACGCTGCGGCGGAACGTGCGGACGGCCACCTCGCCGGACGCGCCGATGATCGCCGTCTCGGCCACCTCCCCGCGCCCAGGCCTCGCCTCCGGCATGGCCAACGCGGTCACCCGTGCGCTGACCCGCCACGCGAACAAGACCAAGGGCAGCACCCACGTCGAACTCGTCCAGTTCTCACCGGCGGTTCGGCCGACCGAGCCGACGTCCGCGTCACCGGTGGTGACCGGTCTGGTCGGCACGAGCGCGGGCGGCCTGCTCGGCGGCCTGGCGCTGCTCGTACGGCCGAAGCGGACGGAGAGAGACGACGACGACACCGCCCGCCCTGCGTCGGTTCCCGGCCCGGCCACCGCCGCCGACGTGCATGGACAGCTGTGACGGCCGCGTACACGACGGAACTCGTCACCGACGGGCGCGCCTTCGCCGAGGTGGCCCCGGGTTGGGGGCGGCTGTACGAACGGTGCGGCGCGGCGACCCCGTTCCAGAACCACGCCTGGCTGCACTCGTGGTGGCTCTCGTACGGCAAGCCCGGCCGGCTGCGGCTCCTCCTCGTGCGCGAGGGTGCCGAACTCGTGGCCGCCGCACCCCTGATGCTCCGACGCGGCCCGGTGCCCAGGCTCGTACCGCTCGGCGGGGCGATCTCCGACTACGCGGACGTCCTCATCGACGACGAGCGGGCGGACCGGGCGGCCGCCGTGCTCGCCGAGGCGCTGTCGGCCGCCGCCCGCACCGCGCTCATCGATTTCCGCGAGGTGCGGCCGGGCGGAGCGGTCGAGCATGTCTACGAGCGCTGGAGCGGGCCGCGCCGCCGGCTCCAGGACTCGCTGTGCCTGGAGCTGCCCGCCGTGCCCATGGACGAACTGGCGTCCCGGCTGGCGTCCGGCAAGGCCCAGCGGGTCCGCGCCAAGCTGCGCAAGCTGAGGTCACTCGGCGTGGAGCGGCACGTCGTACCGCCGGACCGGGTGGGCGCGGCGCTCCAGCGGCTGCTCGAACTGCACCGGCTGCAGTGGCAGGGCCGGAACGTGACGTCGGAGCACCTGCAGACACGCTTCTGCGAGCACCTGGTGCGCTCCGTTGGACCGATGGTGTGCTCCGGCGACGCGGTGGTCACCGAGTTCCGGCTCGACGACGACGTGGTGGCCGTGGACCTGACGCTGCTGTCGCGGCGGCTCGCGGGCGGCTACCTGTACGGCGCCCATCCACGGCTGCGGGAACGCAAGGCGGACGTGGCCGTGATACTCCTCGACGCATGCAGTCAGCACGCGGGTAACGGCGGACTGGGCACGCTGAGCCTCCTGCGCGGCGACGAGCCCTACAAACGCCACTGGCGCCCCGAACCCGTCGTCAACCAGCGGCTGCTGCTGGCCCGGCGGCGCACGGCCCCGCTGATGTCGGCGGTGGTCGGCGACGTGGTCGCGCGGCGGCAGGGCAAGGAGTTGCTGCGTCGCTTCCGGGAGCGGACCGGTGGCGACGGGACCCGCGAGGGTCCCGCCGCCGACGGCCGCTATCGGGTCCGCCACCACCAGTCGAAACGCAGACACAGCCTCCCGCCGAGCCAGTGCTCGGCCAAGTCGCCGAGGTTCAGCGGCGAGCAGCCTGTCGGCAGCAACGGTGCGGTGGGTACGGGCGACGTTGCCGGTGTGGGCAGTGTTGTGGGCCAAGTCGCCGGTTCGTCCACGCGGCCGAAAAGGGCGGACCGGTAGACCCAGGACGATCTGGGATTGGCCCCGCACTGCCAGACTCCGTGCGGGCAGTAGTCGGTCAGCGTGTTGTACAACGGCTTGTGCTCATCGATCCAGGCGAGCATCCGCCGCATGTATTCGACGTTGTCCCCGTTACGGAAGAGCCCCCATTCGGGATAGGAAATGGGCTTGTTATGGGATTTCGCGAAGTCCACTTGTGCTTGAAGCCCGTACGGCTCTTTCACCTGCTCGTCGAAGGAAACTCCTCGCGGCTGGTCGTACGTGTCCATGCCGATGATGTCGACCGTGCCGTCCCCGGGGTAGCACTGCGTCCAGGGAACGGCGTCCCGGCCCCGGCTCGGCGTGAAGTCGAACCGGAATTTCTGGCCCGGAACCGAACGCATGGTGGTGACGATCCTGTTCCAGTACGCCTTCCATGCCGTCGGGTCGGGTCCACAGCGATGGGTGTAGGTCGTGCCGTTCATCTCCCAGCCGAGCACCAGTACCGTGTCCGGCACGTCCAACGCGACCAGATGCTCGGCGAGTGCACGGAAGTGATGGTCGAAGTACCCGGCCGCGCCCTGCCGCAGCAGCAACCTGACCTCGGCGTCGGAGACACCCTCCTCGTTGCGCTCCTGCATGGGCACGTTGAGGACGAAGATCCGGTCGTCCTTCGCCGTGCGCCAGCGCGCCCAAGGCGCAAGGAAGCGGTGAGTGCCCTCGATGTTGCTCCAACGGTCCCCCGGCAGATAGGTGTGACCGACGCGCAGCTCGGCGCCACCCAGCCACCTGCTGAGTCCCGTCATGCCGTACACGCCCCGGACTCCGGAGCCGAGGAACGCGCCGTAGGCGGGGCGCTCGCTGCCGGGCGACGAGGTCGTCGGCGCGGCGGCGGAAGAGTTCGGCAGAGCCGGTTTCGACGGCTCGGCGACGGGCGGGGTCGTGAAGTCCGGGGTGACCGCGGACGCCTGCGGTGCCGGCGGCGCGGCCGACGCGCCCACCGAGGGCACCGCGGGCACCGGGGGCACCGGGGTGGCCGCCATCGGAGCGGGAGGGCCGGCGAAGGGCCCCGTCCCCGCTGCGAAGCCGGTACCGGAGGCCAACGTGGCCGAAACGGCGACCGCCGCCGCGACGACCGCCAGCCGCCTGGTCCGGGCCCGACACTGCTGTAGAACCATGCCTGCTCCTTTCTCCACTCTCCTGCTGTCTTCTGCCCTGGCGTTTCTGCTGCCGTTCTTGGTCTTCTGCATTACTTTCCGTATTACTGACACTCCGTATTACTGACATCCAGTCACTTGAAGTCAGTCACATGAAATGGCATGACGCCACCGTGGTTGCGGCTTTCGAGTGCTTCGCTCGCCCGCACGGGTGAGCCGATCCGAAGGAGTGAGGTCCGTGCAGCTGCTCGACACCCGCGTCCCCGCCGTTCTGCTGCGGGTCGACCGGAATCCCTTTCACCACGGAACGCTGGGCGCTGTTCGTTCGCTCGGCAGAGCGGGAGTGGAGGTGCATGTGGTCGCCGATTCCACGGGAAGTCCCGTAGCCAGATCGCGTTTCCTGCGGGAAATGCATCCCCCGCCGCCACCCGGGTCTTCCCCCCGCGAGATCGCCGCCGCGCTGATCCGGGTGGCCACCCGGATCAAGCGCCCCGCCGTCCTGATCCCGATGGACGACGCGAGCGCGGTCGCCGTGGACCGCATGCGCGAGGAACTCGCGCCCTTCTATCTGCTGCCCGCCGGGCCCGGCGCACTGCCCGAACGTGTCGCCGACAAGGCCGGTCTGGCCGCCGTATGCGCGTCCTTGGACATCGCGCACCCGGTGACCCTGGTCCCGGACAGCCCGGAGCAGGCCGCCGACGCCACCTTGCGGCTGGGACTTCCGCTGGTGGCGAAGTGGAGCCGGCCCTGGCTGGTGCCCGCCGGCAGCACGCTGCACAGCACGGTGCTGGTGAACTCCGCTCAGCAGGCCCGGGAGCTGTATCTGCGCACCGAGGAGGCCGGCAGCCCGCTGCTGCTGCAGGCCTATCTGCCGCCGGGTCCGAACCGTGACTGGTTCTTCCACGGCTACGCCGACCGTTCCGGTGTGGTGCGCGCGGGCGGGCCGGGCCGCAAGCAGCGGGCGTGGCCGCGCGGGGCGGGCCTGACCACCGTCGGCTGCTGGACGGCCAATCCGCAGGTGCAGGAGCTCGCCGAGCGGCTCGCCGGTGAGCTCGGCTACCGCGGCATCTTCGACCTGGACTTCCGCCGCTGTGGCACGACGGGCCGCTATCACCTGCTCGACTTCAACCCGCGCCCCGGCGCCCAGTTCCGGCTCTTCTCCGACTCCGCCGGACTGGACGTCGTACGCGCCCTGCATCTCGACCTGACGCACCGTCCTCTGCCGGCAGCCGCACCGCTGGTGGGGCGGACGTTCGTGGTGGAGAACTACGCACCGCTCGCCGCGCTGCGGCCCGCGCGGCGCGGACGCGAACTGGCCTGGCACGCCCCGGACGACCCTGCTCCCGGCCGGGCGATGTGGACCCTGTGGTGCCGCCACGTGTCCCGTCGACTGCGGAAGCGGCTGCGCGCGGCCCCATCGGCACCCGCACCGGCACGCGTGGTCCATCAGGCAGCCGCACCGCCCCTCACCGACGACGAGAAAGCGAGCAGTTGCTGATGTACGACTTGCTGGTGGTGGGCGCCGGCCCATACGGCCTGTCCATCGCGTCGCACGCCGCGGCCGCCGGGCTCGACCTGCGCGTCCTCGGGCGGCCCATGGCTTCCTGGCGGGCCCACATGGCCCGCGGCATGTATCTGAAGTCGGAGCCATGGGCCTCCAACCTCGCCGACCCTGAAGGCCGTTGGCGTCTGGACGCGTACTGCGCGGCCTCGGGGCTAACGGCGCGTCACGCGGAGCCGATCCCGGTGGAGACGTTCGCCGAGTACGGCCTGTGGTTCGCGCGCAACGCCGTGCCCGAAGTGGACGAGCGCATGGTGAGCCGGGTGGCGGCCGGTCCGGTCGGCTTCGAAGCGGTCACCGAGGACGGAGAGGTGCTGCGCGCCCGGACGGTGGCGCTGGCGGTGGGTGTCATGCCCTTCACAGAGGTGCCTTCCCCCCTGCGCGGCCTGCACCCCGGACTCGTCACACACAGCAGCCATCATCGTGACCTCGGCCGCTTCCGCGGCATGGACGTCACGGTGATCGGCGGCGGCCAGGCAGCTCTGGAGACAGCGGCGCTCCTCGCCGAACTAGGCACGCGCGTACGGCTGGTGGCGCGGGCGCAGCGACTGCGCTGGAACGACGTGCCGCCACCCTTGCAGCGCCTCTGGTGGCAGTCGGCCCGCACCCCGCACAGCGGCCTCGGCTGCGGCTGGCGCAACTGGTTCTACGCCGAGCGTCCGGACCTCTTCCGTCGCCTGCCCGAGTCGACCCGCACCCGCATCGCGACTACGGCGCTGGGACCGGCGGGCGCCTGGTGGGTGCGGGACCGGGTCGAGCCGGTGGTGGAGATGCTGCTCGGCCGCGAGGTCGCCGCGGCCCGTGCGGTGCCGGGCGGCGTACGGCTGAAGACGGTGAGCCGGACTGGGGAGCTGAGCTACCTGGATACCGAACACGTGATCGCGGCCACCGGGTTCCGGGCGGCCCTGGACCGGCTCGACCTGCTCTCCGACGAGTTGCGCGGCAGCCTGGCATCCACGCCCGACGGCTCCCCCGCTGTGGGGCGGGACTTCGAGTCCTCGTGCCACGGGCTGTTCCTGGCAGGCCTGCTGACGGCATCCACCTTCGGCCCCGCCATGCGCTTCGTCCACGGAGCGACCTTCACGGCGGCAACTCTCGTACAAGGAGTACGCCACCGACTGCGCACCGCCGCCCCGCCCGCTCAAGCGATCCCGGTACCGGTGGGCCGGGGGCGCACGGAATCACCCTGAAGGACGCGCCGTCGGCGGAGGGAGCCGGGTGCCGGAGACGCATCCTCCGGCACCCGCGCGGAGCGCTATCGACCGGTCCCGGCTCGGCCTCGTCGGTACAGGATGGCGCCGCTCGTCAACAGCAGCGCGGCGATGCCCGAGGCCGCCAGTACCTGCTCGTTGGTGCCGGTCTCGGGGAGGGCGGGCGGTTGTGCCGGGGGCGAGCTCGGTGGCTTCCGCGGCGGGATGCTGGCCTGAGCGGTCGGGGGCTCCGACGCAGGCGGTGACTTCACCGGTGGCGTGATGGTGGGCGGAGACGCCGGCGGCGTGGTGGGGGGCTGTGTGGGTGGTGTGTCGCCGTAGCCGCCATAGCCGAAGTCGTCGCCGTAGCCGCTGTCGTCGCCGTAGCCGCTGTCGTCGCCACTGTCGTAACCGCTGTCGTAGTCGTAGTCGTCGTCGCCGGCGTCGCCGTAACCACTGTCGTGTCCGTCAGTCGGGGCGGAGTCGTGGGCAGCACCCTGCGACCCGCTGGAGTTCGGACCGTTGATGCGGGAGTTCACGGGGGCCGGGTCGGGCGCGGTGCTTACGTCGCCGGTGTTGGGGCTCGCGCTTGCGGGACCGTTCTCCAGGATCTGGAGGACACTGTCGCCGGGCAGGACAGCAGTCGTGTCGGACAGGGCGCCGAGTGAGCCCCCCGTGGTCTCCCCGGCGGACGAGTCCGCGAACGCCGGGATGACATACAGGGACAACACACCCGTCGCGGCGGCGGTCACGACCATTCCCTTGCTCAGGTTCTTTCGCAATCTCTTTGTCTCTCTGATCGAATAAGTAGGAAGATCCGGCCGAAGCGGCAGTCAGTTCCTCCTTCTCTTCCCACCGTTGCGCCGGGAAGCGATTTCACGCCTGCCGTAGTTTCGTCGCCACCCGATTTTCTGGCTGGTCCAGTGATGAGACCCGGTGAAGTGCCAGTACTGACAGTCAGAGCATCGGTAGATACGATCTGGGATCCTGTCCAACAGCGGCTGCCTGACCAGCCAGATCCTCGCCTCGGATTCAGTACGGAACGACGCCTTCCCCGTCTCCGGGCAACGCGGCAGGATAATTACATCAGTCATGTTCCCTCCGAGGCGCGAGCCAGCTCGCACTCCCATTCTCCAGAAGAATGGAATCGATGCTGCATCAGCAGTAAACCCCCGTATCAAGCGGACGCCCGCCTTACGGATGAGTAGCCGTCAAGCTTCATCCGAATGGCCCCGCATTGACCGCTGATGTGAATTGCGCTGATCGGATGATATCTGGTGAACGCGTCACTCTGTACGGGCTGGACGGGCCTAGAAAAAACGTCAATCTCGATATATGCAAAAAGTCAGCGGCCACCAGGGGAGGGATGGCCGCTGCCCGTACCGGATCGACTCCGCACACGCACGGAGAGATCCGGCTTCATTCATTTCTCAATCCGCCCCGGGATCCCCTGGGTCAGCGACTGCCAGGCTCTTGAGCGACCTGCGTGCAGAAATTTCCGATATTCGTAACGCTGTCACCCAGGACGGTGATCGGCGCGTTGACCGTAATCACGGAGGCGCTGAATTCCTGTTCACAGTGCAGGAACTGCGCGTTTTCGATGGCGACGGGGTCGGGCTGCTCGTCATCAGGGCAGTGAGCCTGGGCGACCCCGGCCCCCGTCAGGCTGATACCGCCGATAGCGGTTGTCACCAGCATGATCTTCTTGAACCTGTGCACGCGTAACTCCATGGATTGACTCGCGGCCACTACAAAACGCGGTGGCTCCATCCAGAACGACAAAGGAGATGTCGAGCTTCCAGCATCTCGACATCTCCTGTTCTGCGAATTATTGCCGCCGGCCCTATCGCCCCGGAGCCACCAGAGACATTGATCAGGGGCATCCGACGCGGCAATCATTGGAGCAGCGGGTCCCGCACCGAAGGCGCGAGACCCGCCTCTCCGCCGCAGGTCGGTTCAGCCTTCGATGTTGTTCGCCGTGCAGAAGTTGCCGATGTTCTGCTCCACGTCGCCGCCAAGGGGGGACGTGGGAGCGGCGGCGAAGGCGGCACCGCCGTCGAACGTCTGCTCGCACTCCACGACCTGCAGGTTGTCGATGGTGAACGGGAACGGGTCGTCGTTGGCGCTGGCAACCCCGCTGCCCGCAAGGCCGAGACCGCCGACCATGGCAACTACGGCCGCGGTCTTCTTGAGCTTGTTCATCACGTCTCCGATTTCTTCACGCACACGGACCTCTTTACGGACCGTGTCCGACTCGTCACAGACGCTAACACGACTCTCGCTTACTGCACCATTTAAGACACGCCGGATCGAGTAGGACCCATCAAGTTATGCACACCTTTTACGACAACCAGAGTAGCCGGGTGATCCGGTTGACCGGGAAATTGATATAGCAGGAATGCGAATTATCCCAGAACCACCCCGGATCCACGCTCACGGAACCGGCAGAACAGGGGCACGCATGACACACACCCCCCACCGGCGGCGGCGCGGTGGCACAGCCAGCGCCCCGCCCAAAACCAGTACCCCATAAACACGCAGCGGCAATGAGGCGCCCGGAGGAAGGGCGTTCCGACGAGCCTGCGACGAGGCAGGAATGCGCAGATTCCACGGGGACTTCCCGCCGGCCCGCAGCAGAAAGCCCAAAACAAAAGCGCCCCGGAAGGTCAACACCCTTCCGGGGCACCAGTCATCCTCGGGCGGCAACGCCGCCCACAGGCACCACAGCGCCTGATCAGCCCTCGATGTTGTTCGCCGAGCAGAAGTTGCCGGTGTTCTGCTCCAGATCACCACCGGTCACGGGAGCTTCGGCGGCGACTTCGCCTCCGGAGTACTGCTCGCACTCCACGACCTGCAGGTTGTCGACCAACGGGAACGGGCCGTCGTCGGCACTGGCAACCCCGCCGCCCACAAGGCCGAGACCGCCGACCATGGCCACTACGGCAGCGGTCTTCTTGAGCTTGTTCATCACGTCTCCGATTTCTTCACGCACACGGACCCCCTTACGGACCGTGTGCGACTCGTCACAGACGCTAACACGACTCCCACTTACTGCACCATTTCCGACACGCCCGATTGAGTAGGACCAATCAAGTTATGCAAACCTTTTACGACAACCAGAGTAGCCGGGTGATCCGGTTGACTGGAAATTGATATTGCAGGTATGCGAATTACCCCAGAACCACCCCTGATCCGCGCTCACCAGTGACCCACCGAGGCCAATGCGCATATTCACAGGGACTTCCCGCCGGCCCGCGACAGAAAGCCCAAAACAAAAGCGCCTCCGGCGGGCAGTGGGAACAAGGGCCACACCCTTGTTCC
>NZ_JBHVDX010000099.1:0-34096 GCF_042802555.1 Streptomyces sp. NPDC057474
CGCCCGATGAAATCACCGGGCGCCCCCGTCGTACGCCGATCCGTGCCGCCCCGTCGTCGTTCAACGGGCCCTTGCTACTCCGTGGTCGCCGTCGCCGTCGCCGTCGCCGCCGCGTCCGCGGCCTGGGCCTTGAGGGCGCGCTCGACGCCCGAGCGGGACTCCGAGACCAGGCGGCGGAGGGCCGCGTTGGGCTCGGCGGTGGTCAGCCAGGTGTCCGTCTTGTACAGGGTGTCGGTCGAGACCTGGACGGTCGGGTAGAGGCCGATCGCGATCTGCTGGGCGATCTCGTGGGAGCGTGACTCCCAGATCTCCTTCACCACCTCGAAGTACTTGTCGGTGTACGCGGCGAGGAGGTCGCGCTGGTCGGTCTGGACGAAGCCGCCGATGACCGCTTCCTGGAGGGCGTTGGGGAGCTTGTCGGACTCGATGACCTGGGACCAGGCCTCGGCCTTGGCCTCGGAGGTCGGGCGGGAAGCGCGGGCGGTGGCGGCGTGGCGTTCGCCGGCGGCCGTCCGGTCGCGCTCGTACTCGCCGGCGATCTCCGCCTCGTCGTAACGGCCCACCGTCGCGAGCCGCTGGACGAAGGACCAGCGCAGCTCGGTGTCGACGGCAAGACCCTCGATCGTCTGCGTGCCCTCCAACAGGGCCTCCAGGAGGTCCAGTTGCTCGGGGGTGCGGGCGGTCGCCGCGAAGGCGCGGGCCCAGGCCAGCTGGTGGTCGGAGGCGGCCTCCGCGGCGCGCAGGTGCGCCAGCGTGGCGTCCGTCCAGCGGGTCAGCAGCGCCTCGCGGGCCGTCGGGTCGGCGTACAGCTCGATCGCCAGCTTCACCTGACGGTGCAGCGACTGGACGACACCGATGTCGGACTCCTTGCCGATGCCCGACAGGACGAGGGCCAGGTAGTCGCGGGTCGCCAGCTCCGCGTCACGCGTCATGTCCCAGGCCGACGCCCAGCACAGCGCGCGGGGGAGGGAGGACTCGAAGTCACCGAGGTGCTCGGTGACGAAGGCGAGCGACTGCTCGTCCAGGCGGACCTTCGCGTACGACAGGTCGTCGTCGTTGAGGAGGACCACGGCCGGGCGGCGCCTGCCCACCAGCTGCGGTACGGCGGTCAGTTCGCCGTCGACGTCCAGCTCGATCCGCTCGTCGCGGATCAGCTTGCCGCTGGCGTCGTCCAGTTCGTAGAGGCCGACCGCGATGCGGTGCGGGCGGAGCGTCGGCTCGCCCTTCGCGCCCGTGGGAAGCGCCGGGGCCTCCTGGCGGATCGCGAAGGAGGTGATGGCGCCGTGCTCGTCCGTCTCGATCTCGGGGCGGAGGACGTTGATGCCCGCCGTCTCCAGCCACGACTTCGACCAGGCCTTCAGGTCGCGGCCGGAGGTCTCCTCCAGGGAGCCCAGCAGGTCGGACAGGCGCGTGTTGCCGTACGCGTGCGCCTTGAAATAGGCCTGCACGCCCCGGAAGAACTCGTCCTGGCCGACGTACGCGACGAGCTGCTTCAGGACGGAAGCCCCCTTGGCGTACGTGATGCCGTCGAAGTTGACGAGCACGTCGTCCAGGTCACCGATCTCCGCCATGATCGGGTGCGTGGAGGGCAGTTGGTCCTGCCGGTACGCCCAGGTCTTCATGGAGTTGGCGAACGTGGTCCAGGAGTGCGGCCACCGGGAACCGGGCGCGTCGGCCTGGCAGGCGATCGACGTGTACGTGGCGAACGACTCGTTCAGCCACAGGTCGTTCCACCACTCCATGGTGACCAGGTCGCCGAACCACATGTGGGCCAGCTCGTGGAGGATGGTCTCGGCGCGGACCTCGTACGCGGCGTCCGTCACCTTCGAGCGGAAGACGTACTGGTCGCGGATGGTCACCGCGCCCGCGTTCTCCATCGCGCCCGCGTTGAACTCCGGCACGAACAACTGGTCGTACTTCTTGAACGGGTACGCGTAGTCGAACTTCTCCTGGAACCAGTCGAAGCCCTGCCGGGTGACCTCGAAGATCGCGTCGGAGTCCAGGTGTTCGGCGAGGGACGGCCGGCAGTAGATGCCGAGCGGCACCGACTGCCCGTCCTTCTCGTACACGCTGTGGACGCTGTGGTACGGGCCGACGATGAGCGCCGTGATGTACGTCGAGATGCGGGGCGTCGGCTCGAAGACCCAGACGTCGTCCTTGGGCTCCGGCGTCGGCGAGTTGGAGATCACGGTCCAGCCGGTCGGGGCCTTCACGGTGAACTGGAAGGTGGCCTTCAGGTCCGGCTGCTCGAAGGACGCGAAGACGCGGCGGGCGTCGGGGACCTCGAACTGGGTGTACAGGTACGCCTGGTTGTCGACCGGGTCGACGAACCGGTGCAGGCCCTCACCTGTGTTGGTGTACGCGGCGTCGGCCACGACCCGCAGGATGTTGCGGCCCTCCAGCAGGCCGGGGAGCGCGATCCGGGAGTCCGCGAAGACCTCCGCCGGGTCCAGCGCGTCGCCGTTGAGGGTCACCTCGTGGACGGTCGGGGCCACCAGGTCGATGAAGGACGCCGCGCCGTTCTCGACGACGTCGAAGCGCACCGTGGTCACGGACCGGTAGGTGCCGCCCTCCTGCGCGCCGGAGAGGTCGAGATCGATCTCGTACGAGTCGACGCTGAGCAGCGCCGCCCGCTGCTGAGCCTCGTCGCGGGTCAGGTTTGTGCCAGGCACGCGGTCATCTCCTCGGTATGTGTGGGTTGCGCCATCCTTCCATGGCACCGGCGGAGAGCGCGATGTCCGTTTCCCGCCGGTGAGCAGGTCCCGCACGCGCGAGCCTGGGCACATGACCACGCATCCGGTGAAGACGTACACCGCCCGCCCGATCGATCCCGGGACACTGACGGAACTCCGCTCGGCCGACGACTCCGGACGCGCGCGCGAGCCGTTCACGGACGAGGAGGGCGGCGCGCCGCTGCGCTGCTGTCTGCGGCGCGGTGCACCGGGGGAGCGGATCGTCCTGGTGTCCTACGCGCCCCTGCGCCGCTGGGCGGCTCGCACGGGTGTCGATCCGGGCGCGTACGACGAGCGGGGGCCGGTCTTCGTCCATGCCGCGGCCTGCCCGGGGCCGGCCGGCGGCGCCGCAGGTCACCCGTTCGGCAACGCCCACCGGACGGTCCGCCGCTACTCGGCCGACGGACGCATCCTCGGCGGACGGCTGGTCCAGGAGCCCGGGGGACCCGAGGGCTTCGACGCCGCCTTCGCGGAGGCCTTCGCGGACCCCGAGGTCGCGCTCGTGCAGGTGCGGGCCGTCGAGTACGGCTGCTTCCTGTACGAGGTGCGGCAGCCCTGACGGTCACAAACCCGTCCGCTCGCCGGCACACGCCGACGGGGCGGCCACCCCTCGTGGAGTGACCGCCCCGTCCGCACGTCCGCCCGTTCGCCCGTACGGCGTGCCGCCCGTGCGGCCTACTTCTCGCTCAGCTCCGCCGCCACCAGCTCCGCGATCTGCACCGCGTTCAGCGCGGCGCCCTTGCGGAGGTTGTCGTTGGAGACGAAGAGGGCGAGGCCGTTGTCGACGGTCTCGTCGGCGCGGAGGCGGCCCACGAAGGAGGCGTCCTGGCCGGCGGCCTGGAGGGGGGTCGGGATGTCGGAGAGCGTGACCCCGGGGGCGCCGGCCAGCAGCTCCGTCGCGCGCTCCACCGAGATCGGGCGGGCGAAGCGGGCGTTGACCTGGAGGGAGTGGCCGGAGAAGACCGGGACGCGGACACAGGTGCCGGAGACCTTGAGCCCGGGGATCTCCAGGATCTTGCGGGACTCGTGGCGGAGCTTCTGCTCCTCGTCCGTCTCGTGCAGGCCGTCGTCGACGATCGAACCGGCGAGCGGGATGACGTTGAAGGCGATGGGCCGCTTGTAGACGCCCGGCTCGGGGAAGTCGACCGCCGAGCCGTCGTGCGTCAGCTTGTCCGCGTCGCCCACGACCTTCTGCACCTGGCCGTGCAGCTCCGCGACGCCCGCGACGCCGGACCCGGACACCGCCTGGTAGGTGGCGACGACCAGCGCTTCGAGGCCCGCCTCGTCGTGCAGCGGACGCAGGACCGGCATCGCGGCCATCGTCGTGCAGTTCGGGTTGGCGATGATGCCCTTGGGGCGGTCGGCGATCGCGTGCGGGTTCACCTCGGAGACCACGAGGGGTACGTCGGGGTCGCGGCGCCACGCGGAGGAGTTGTCGATCACGACCGCGCCCTGGGACGCCACCTTCTCGGCCAGCACCCGGGAGGTCGCGCCGCCCGCGGAGAACAGGACGATGTCGAGGCCGGCGTAGTCGGCGGTCGCCGCGTCCTCGACCGTCACACCGTCGATGACCGAACCGGCCGAACGGGCGGACGCGAACAGACGCAGCTCGCGCGTCGGGAAGTCACGGTCCTTGAGGATCCTGCGCATGACCGTGCCGACCTGACCGGTGGCTCCGACGATTCCGACCCTCACGGCGACTCCCTTTACGTGGCTTGTCTGTGTCTGCGGCATGGCCGAGGCGTTTCCATCATGCGGTCAGGCCGGGCCCACCTGTCCAATCGTTTGACCAGGACGCTCAACAGACGGGACGCGAGCGGCCCCGGCGCCGGAGCCGCTTCTGTGGCCGTCACCCCTGCTGAGCTGGAGAAATTCGCCCTACGGCGGCCCCGTACCGCAAGCTGTGCTGCCTCGACCCTGCCCACGGCACCCGGGTGCACGCGAAGGTGTGACGTACGCCTCTGCTCCGCCGGGACAGTCGGGCCGAACCCTTCGAACGTTTCGGCCCGCGTCGGCGTCGTAGGGGAAACGCGGGAGGGGAGGGGGGACTGTGCTGCGCAGAAAGGCGCGCCACGTCGAGAGCGTCCAGGAAGCGGACGACCCACTGGACGAGGCCCAGGAGCGACGGGTGCGGGCGGTGCTCGCGCTCGCCGGTGTGCCGCAGTCGGACCTGCTGGACGGGGTACAGCAGGTACGGCTGCGGCTGCTGGAGCGGGCCGCGAGCGGCCGTGAGGCACCGCGGGACGTGTCCGCGTGGGCGGCGGTGGTCGCCTCCAACCTGGCGATGGACTGGCACCGCGCCAAGCGGCGCCAGGAGCGCCTGGGCGAGCGGCTGGCCTCGCTGCGCCAGCACGAGCCCCCTTCCGGCGAGGACTCCAGCGTGCTCTCGCTCGCCGTCGCGCGAGGCCTGGACGAGTTGCCCGACGCCCTGCGCCAGGTCCTCGTCCTGCGCTTCTACGCCGACCTGCCGGTACGCGGGATCGCCGACGAGCTCGGCATCCCCGAGGGCACGGTCAAGAGCAGGCTCCACTCGGCGGTCCGCGCCCTGCGCACCCGCCTGCACGAGGACGAGGTGGTGTGACGTGGCCGCCCGGGACGACAGCCGGCGGGACGCCGAGTACGAGGACATCGCGCACGGGGACGGCGAGCACGGCGACCTTGCCTCCGGCGACGGCGCCGAGCGCGCCAGGCCCGAACATGACGGGCCCGAACACGACGGCACTCGGTGGTACGACGACGTCGGTCACGACGGCCCCGCCTACGCCGGCATGGACGCGCTGATGACCGCGCTGCTCGACGAACCGCTGTCCGAAGAAGCCCTGCGGGACGCCGAGTTCGTGGCATCCCGTGACGCGGCCGCCGCCGACATCGCGCTGCTGAGGGAGCAGTTGGGGCTGCTCGGTGAGGCGCTGGCGGTGACGGGTGAGGACGCCGTGGCCGGGGTCCCGCCGGGGCGACACGTGGCCGCGCGGCCGGGGGACGCGGCCGGTGCCGAGACGGACCCCGGGCGGGTGTCCGGGCCCGCGCAGGCCCCCGTCGCGTCGGTGAGGCCCCTGCTGCCGCGGCCGACCCGCGCCCGGCGCGCCCTGAAGATCACCTTCGGCACCCTCGCCGCCGCCGCTGCCGCGTCCGTGGTCTTCGGCGTGGGCTGGGTCGTCGTGCAGGCCGGCGGCGGGGTGAACGTGACGTCGTCCGACTCGGGTGCCGCCTCCGACAAGTCGGTCGACCAGGAGGACAGCGGCGTGGGGGGCGACTCCTCCGCCTCGCTCAGCCGGGAGGGATACGTCGCCTGCGCCCGCCTCATCGTCGAGGGCACCGTCACCGAGATCGAACCCGTGTCCGGTTCCCAACAGGACCGGATCACGGTCGAGGTGGCCCGCTGGATCAAGCCCGAGAAGGGCGCGGACCGGATCGTCTTCCCCATGGACCACGACGTCGACCCCCGTCTGAAGAAGGGCGACCACGTCCTCATCGGCATCCCGAAGGACAGCGCCCAGCCGGATACCTGGACCACGAAGGAGGCGGACATCGCCCGCGACCGCGCCTGGATCGAGGCGGCGCTGCCGGACTCGGAGAGGCTGTCGTGCGAATGACCCGCTGAACGCCGAAGGGGCGGGTGTCCTCTGGACGCCCGCCCCTCCTTCACTCACGCACTACCGGCGCGCTACGGCGTGACCTTCTCGATCCGCACGCTGCCGGTGCCCGCGGCGGTGCCGCGCGCGTTCACCAGCTGGACCTGGCCGAAGAACTCCCGGCCGGCCGGAGCCTCGGCGGCCGCGACGACGTCACCGGAGACGGTCGTCGAGTCACCCGTGCCGAGCTTGACGGCGGTGTCCGCGACCTTCACCTCGCCCAGGGCGGAGGAGAAGAACACATCGCGGTAGTCGTACGCGGTGGACCCGGCCGGGACCGCGTAGCCGACGACCTCGACGGTGTACGTACCGGCGGCCGGCGACGGGATGGAGACGGACTCCTCGGAGTCGCCGTCCGCGGAGCTCCCGACCTCGACGCCGGCGGCGTTGTAGACGTACAGGTCGAGGTCGGCGCCCGTGTCAGCCGTGTTGCCGATGGTGACGTCCAGGGACTCGGCGCCCGCGGGCACCTCGACCGTGGAGGTCTGGGTGACACCGGTCGCGATGGTCGGCCGGTCGGTCTTGGCCGAGCCCAGCGGGCCGCCCGCCAGCTTGCCGTCGACGGGGGCGAGGTTGTTGGTCACCTTCCAGGAGGCGGCGGTCGGGGTGCCGACCTTGGCCTCGGGCACGGTGACGACCTCCGGGTCGAAGCTCGCGCCGTAGACCGCGAAGTTCAGCTTGAAGGTGTTGTCGAGCACCGGCGACGTCCGGCGCGACTCGACCTCGAACTCCCAGACACCGGGCTGCGGGTTGGCGTACGAACGTACGTCCGGCTTGCAGCCGTTGCCATCGAGGTAGTTGCTGTAGCAGGTCAGGGAGCTGGTGCTCTCGACCGCGACCCCGTACGGGTGGTTGGCGATGAAGCGGGTCTGGCTCTTGTCCTTCAGCCCGCTGATCGCGACCTCGAGGGTCTTCGCGCCCTCGGGGACGGTGACGAAGTACGACTTGAAGGAGTTGCGCTGGACCGTGCCGGACGCCGAGTGGGTGTACTTCAGCGGCGCGGAGACGACCACCGTGTTGAGGACCTGGCGGTCGATGCCCACGGTCTTCGGGTCGTCGACCTCCAGGATCGCGCTGCTGATCCCGGAGTTCTCCGGCTTGGCGGCGATCTTCACGGTGACCGGCTTGTTCAGCGGCAGGGAGACCACGTCGTCACCGACGATCCGGAACGTGTTGTCCCGGTTGTTCTCCAGGTGCAGCTCGTGGCGGATCGCCTTGTCGGCGCCGGACGTACGGGTGATGGTCACGTCGTACGTCTTCTTCTGCCCGGCCTTCAGGCCGCCTTCACGGTCGTAGATGCCGGTGCCGAAGCCCGGGGTCTTGAGCGCGAAGTCGATCGCCGTGTCGACGGGGGCCTTGACCGCGTAGTCGTACGCGGTCGCGCCCGCCTTGATCGACTTCCAGGCGTCCACGATGTTCATCAGGCCCGCGCCCTCGGCATACGCCTGGACGCCGTCGATGTGGTCGGCGGTCGAGGTCAGCGCGGTGCGCAGCTTCAGGGGCGTCAGGTCGATGCCCTTCTGCTTCGCGGCGCTGAGCAGCAGCGCGGAGGCGCCGGCCGCCTGCGGGGAGGCCATCGAGGTGCCGTTGAGCATCTGGTAGCCGGCCGGGAGCGAGTAGCCCGCCTCGGGGGCGATGACGCCCGGCAGCCAGGTCTGCGTCGTGTTGATCGCGGCGCCGGGCGCCACCAGGGTCGGCGTGAAGCCGCCGTCCTCACGCGGGCCGCGCGAGGAGAAGTTGAACAGCTGGTAGTCCTTGGTGACCTGCGAGCCGTAGTTGGCGGCCCAGGTCTCCTTGGAGATGGACGCGCCGACCGAGATCACCTTGTCGGCCAGGCCGGGGTCGCCGATCGTGTTGGCGCCCGGGCCGGAGTTGCCGGCCGAGATGACCAGCTGGACGCCGTAGGTGTCGATGAGGCGCGTGTAGAGCTCGGCGCGCGCGTTGTTGCCGTCGTTCAGCGCCGGGAGGCCGCCGATGGACATGTTGACGATGTCGACGCCACGGTTGACGACGAGGTCGATCATGCCCTCGGTTAGCGCCACGTTGGTGCAGCCCGGGCCGAACTCGCAGGCGCGGGACGAGACGATCTTCGCGCCGGGGGCGGCGCCGTTCATCTTGCCGCCGAACAGGCCGTTCGCGGCGGTGATGCCGGCGACGTGGGTGCCGTGCTCGCTGGAGATGAGACCGATGTTGACGAAGTCGGCCTTCTTGCCGACCCAGTCGCCCCCGAAGGGGTCCATCGGGACGTCCTTGCGGTACTCGACGACGAACGGCTGGCGCTCGGCGACGTCGGTCGACGGGTCGTCGGTACCGAAGTACCCGATCTGGTACCCGTCCTTGTACGGCTTCATCGGCTTGTCGTCGCTGAAGTCGAAGTTCTGGTTCACGTCGACGGTGACCGTGCCGGCCGCCGCGTCGTAGAGCACGCCCCACGCGTCGGTGGTGTCGCCGTCGCGGTTCACGTCGCCCGCCGCGTCACCGGCCGCCGTGACCGACTCGCGGAAGGTGTTGACGGAGTACGAGCCCGAGGGCGCGGTCCAGGTCCGGCCGCCGTAGGTGAAGGTCGGCCCGGAGACCGAGGTCGTCATCGGGCGCCAGCTGCCGTCACCGTCGATGATCGGGTCGGTGGACGTCACCCAGTCGACGATCTTGCGCTCGCCGGTGGAGGTCTTCTGCAGCGCCGGGTGCGCGAGGTCGACACCGGAGTCCAGGACGCCGATGGTGATGCCCCGGCCGTCCGCCTTCGGGTTCTGCTTCACGAAGTCGACGGCGCCCGTCTCGAAGGACGGGTTGTACGGGTTCTCGGCGGGGGTGTTCTTGCTCGGCCCCGGGTACGTCTTCGCCGTCGTGGCCTGCGCCTTGGCGCCCTTCGCGGTGTCCGCGGCCGGCGACGGGTCGTCGAGGACGATCTCCTGGCGCAGGTCGATGCCCTGCACGGAGGAGAGCTTCGCGGCGGCCGAGATGGCCGAGTCGGCGCTCTTGGTCGGGACCGTGGCGCGGACGTAGCCGAGCTTGTCGTGGGTACGGCCCACCGAGCCGCCCTTGACCGCGTCCAGCTGCTCGGCGACCTGTTCGGTCTTGCCGGGCGTGGTGGCGATCATCATCGTGACGTTCTTGTCGCCGTCGGCCTTGGCCTCGGCGAGCAGGTCGGCATCGGTCGAGCCGAGCTTGTCGTGCGCGGACTTGACGCCGCCGTCCGTCGGGACGGAGGTGGACGGGTCGTCCGCCGAGAAGGCCATGGGTATCGGCCCGGCCGCGGAGAGTGCGGCGACCAGCCCCGCGGCCACGGCTATGCGCGCCACGCGTCTTGTACCCGGCCGGGGGCCGGGCTGGGGGGTGAGGGTCATCGACATCCCTTGTAGGTAAGGAATTCAGGTGAGAATGAGCATTGATGATCCGAGCGGCGGGTTCGGATCGGTCCGGTCCGTTATGTGGTCCCGGATGATCGCTCAGCCTTACCGAAGTGACACATGTTTGGGGAGTGTTGACCGAGGCGGGATTGCGTCATGGCGTAAACCCGCCACCCGTCATGGGTGCGATGGCCGTGCATGAGGGGACATTTTGGTTAACGTCTGTGTATGCGCGAGGAGTTGAGGGTGGCGGCCTACGCCGTGTGCGTACGAGACGGACACCTGCTGCTGGCCCGCTGGGTCTCCCGGGACGGCCTGAAGAAGTGGACCCTGCCCGGCGGCGGCATGGAGCACGGCGAGGACCCGTACGACACGGTCGTCCGTGAAGCGGCCGAGGAGACCGGCTACGTCGTCGAACCCACCGCCCTCCTCGGCGTCGACACCAACAGACGCGAGTACCCCCGCCGCCTCGGCGCCCGCGCCGACTTCCAGGCCCTCCGCATCGTCTACGAAGCCCGCGTCACCGGCGGCGACCTCCGCCACGAGACGAACGGCTCCACGGACATGGCCGCGTGGCAGCCTCTGGAGGAGGTCCCGAACCTGGAGAGAGTGAGCTTGGTGGACGTGGGCCTACGCCTGTGGCGCGAACGCCCCCCGAGCGGCCACTTGGCGCTGCCGGTGAGTTCGTAGGGGCGCGGGGAACTGCGCGAGAAACCGCGACGGACCCGCACCCACGCAATCACCGAAGCCCCCACGGCGAATAGGTGCCCTACCCCACCAGATGAACAAGGAGTGACAGCCTCCCTTCGCTCCCGCTCACATTCGGGAACCCCCAGTGGACGCGCACCGTACCCGAAGATCCACGTACGGTGATCGGTGCCACCCGTTGCCGCCTCGTTAACGTCCAGGCCACCCCAGCTGCCAAGCATCAAGTACGAGCGGGAAACACCACCGGCCGCAACCCGGCCGGAGGCCCCCGCGACCACTTCCGACGCGTTCGCACTCGGGGAGACCGCGCCATGTCGCGCATACGCTCAGTCGCTGCCGCCGCCACCAACCCTGACCGCCGGGCCTTCCTCGCCGCCACCGGCGCGGTCGGCCTCGCCGCGGGGGTCGGCTTCGCCCTGCGGCCGGAGACCGACGCCCACGCCGCCACCGCCGACAAGGCGGCCGAGGTCCCCTTGGCGAACCTCTCGAACAGAGAGGCCCCGGCCGCGCCACTCGCCCCGTACACGCGAGGCACGACCCTCGCCTCGGTGGCCGCCCCCCGCAACTCCTCCGGCTACCGCCGCCTCGGCGCCGGCCCGGCCTGGGCGCGGGTCGTACGCGGCGACCTCGCGACCCCCAAGTCCGGCCGCGAGACCCGCCGTACGACGCTGGCGTCCTTCGTGCAGTTCACCGACCTGCACGTGGTGGACGTCCAGCACCCGCTGCGCTACGAGTACCTGCGCGCCCAGACCGCGAGCGCCTGGCGTCCGCAGGAGGCGCTGTCCGTGGCCGGCGCGGTCTCGCTCGTCGAGCGGGTGAACGCGCTGCGCGGAGCCCCGGTGACCGGCTCCCCCCTCCACTTCGTCATGACGACCGGCGACAACACCGACAACAACTCCAAAACGGAACTGGACTGGTTCCTGAAGGTGATGAGCGGCGGCCGCGTCACCCCCAACTCCGGTGACCCGCGTCGCTACGAGGGCGTCCAGAACAGCAACCTCAAGCTCTACTGGCAGCCGGACGCGCCCCTGCGCGACGCCGACAAGCAGCTCGGCTTCCCGCGCCTGAACGGCTTCCTGGCCGCCGCGATCCGCGAGGTCAACAGCCCGGGCCTGAACGTCCCCTGGTACTCCACGGTCGGCAACCACGACTCCCTCCCCGGCGGCTGCTACGCCCCCGGCGACTCCTACTTCGCCGACTTCGCGGTCGGCGGCAGGAAGCTGATGACGCTGGACGAGCGGGTCGGCAAGGCCATCTGGGACAACGTCAAGAGCGGCGGCGACCCCCGGGGCGCCGAGTGGAAGGCCATCCTCAAGGCCCAGGCGAAGAAGATGCGCGCGGTCACCCCGGACGAGAACCGCGCCCCCTTCACCCCGCAGGAGTACCTGAAGGCCCACCTGAACCCGGCCCACACGGGGCCCGGCCCGGTCGGCCACGGCTACTCGCAGGCCAACCTCGACGCCCGCACCCAGTACTACGCCTTCCGCATCGCCGACGACGTCATCGGCATCAGCCTCGACTCCACCGACCCCGGCGGCCACTACGAGGGCTCGCTCGGCACGGCCCAACTCAAGTGGCTGGACCGTACGTTGAAGGAAGCGGCCAAGGACGGTTCGTACGTCGTCGTCTTCAGCCACCACACCAGCAAGTCGATGCGGAACCTCCGTAAGGACCCAGCCCGCCCCGCCGAGGCCCGCCACGGCGGCGACGAGGTGCTGTCCCTGCTCGGCCGCCACCGCAACGTTCTGGCCTGGGTGAACGGCCACAGCCACCGCAACCGCATCACCCCGCACGGCTCCGCGAGCGGCGGCTCCTTCTGGGAGGTCTCGACGGCCTCCCACATCGACTTCCCCCAACTCGCCCGCGTCATCGAGCTGGTGGACAACAAGGACGGCACGATCTCCCTCTTCACCACCCTGATCGAATCGGCCGCCCCACACGCCACGAACTTCACGGACCTCTCGCAGACCGGCCTCGCCGCCCTCTACCGCGAGCTCTCCTACAACGCCCCCGGCCGCCGCGACACGCTCACCGGCACGGCCGGCGACCGCAACACGGAGCTTGTCCTGCGAAAGGGCTGAAAACAGCTCAACTGACGTACACCGCTCAACCCGGCGCGCACCGCCGGTGTCCCCCTTCCCGACCGGACGTTCCCGGAGCCACCGGGATCACCGGACGAAGGGGGATACCGACATGTCGGCACGCACGGCACGCACGACCCGTACGACTCTGATGGCGGCGACCGCCGTGGCCGCCGCGGTGGCGCTGGCCGCCCCGGCGGTGGCGGCCGTACCCGCCGCGGCCTCGGCGAGAGGCGACCACCGCGCCACCCAGGAGGCGATGGACGCCAACATCAAGGACGGTGTCGTCGGCATCACCGTCCAGGCCAAGGACGAACACGGCGTCTGGAAGGCCGCCTCGGGCGTCGGCGACCTGAAGACGGGCGAACCGCGCTCCGCCCGCGACCACTTCCGCGTCGGCAGCATCACGAAGACCTTCGTCTCCACCGTGCTGCTCCAACTGGAGGCGGAGGGCAGGCTGTCGCTGGACGACAAGGTGGAGAAGTGGCTGCCGGGCGTGGTGCGCGGCAAGGGCCACGACGGCCGCAAGGTGACACTCCGCCAACTCCTGAACCACACCAGCGGAATCGCCGAATACACCTCGGACGAGCAGTTCGTGAAGGACGTCTTCCTCGCCGAGGGCTTCTTCAAGAACCGCTACCGCACCTGGGCCCCGCGGGAACTGGTCGGCATCGCCATGAAGCACAAGCCGGACTTCGCCCCCGGCGCCGACTGGAGTTACTCCAACACCAACTACGTGCTCGCCGGCATGGTGATCGAGAAGGCCACGGGCAACTCGTACGGCGACGAGATACGCGCCCGCATCATCGAACCCCTCGGCCTGCGCGACACGAAGGTCCCCGGCACCGTTCCCACCCTCCCGGGCCCGCACAGCCGTGCCTACTCCAAGCTGGCGGAGACGACGGACGGCAGGACGTACGACGTCACGAAGATCAACCCGTCGGTCGCGGGCGCGGCCGGCGGGATGATCTCCGACGCCGACGACCTCAGCCGCTTCGTCTCGGCCCTCCTGCGCGGCAAGCTCCTCCCCGAGAAGCAGCTCGCCGAGATGAAGAACGTCATCCCCATCGACGGCGAACGCGGCGGCTACGGCCTCGGCCTCATCACCTACACACTCTCCTGCGGCGTCCAACTCTGGGGCCACAGCGGAGGCATCCACGGCTCCCTCTCCGAAACCGCCACCACGGCCGACGGCCGCCACACCCTCACCTACAACTTCAACAGCGACTGGGCGGGCGACAGCCTGCCGATCATGGAGGCGGAGTTCTGCGCCGAGTAGCCGACCCGGCATGAGGAAGGGCCGCCGAACGGGCGGCGGCCCTTCCTCTCCCCTCCTGGTGGCCCGAGTTACCCGATCACCGCGGGAGTACCACGACGTACGCGGCCGGATCGCGGTCGCACGACGCCATCAGGGCGGTGCGGACGACGGCCGCCTGCTGCTCCAGGGAGTCACGCAGCTTCCTGGGGGTGATGTGGACGACGGTGATGCCGAGCCGCTCCAACATCTCGCGCTTGCGGGCGTACTCGGACCACAGCGCGTCGTCCTCCTGGCGCGGGGCGCGGGTGTCGAGCTCGACCGCGACGGCCTGCTCCGGCCAGTACGCGTCGAGACCGCCGAGGTGGGGGCCGCCGGGCAGGCGGAGGTCCACGTTCCAGACCGGGTCGGGGAGGGCGTATTCGCGGACCATCCGGTACAGGTGGTCCTCCGCGATGGCCCGCCCTTCCGCGAGCAGCGACTCCACCGCGTCGACGACATGGGGCCGGTTCAGCAGCCCCGCCTCGGTCAACTCCTGTACGAGAGTGGCTGGTTCGGTGTGACCGCCGCGCACCGCCTCCGTCAGCAGCCGGCGTACGGCGCCCGCGTCGGCGAGTTCCGCGACCGCGACCGCGTCGGCTAGGGCGCGCGGCACCGGGGCGACGGGCAGACCGGTCACATACGACGGGTTCGGCATGGCAGGCGTGCGGACGATCCGCGCGCAGCCCACGGTCCGCAGCCGGCGCATGCGCGGGACCAGGACGTCGATCGCGTCGAGGGAGGGGAGCGGGGGAGTGGACGAGAAGCCGTGCAGCGTCAGGGCGGCCAGGCCCGTGATCACCGCGTCCGGGTGGCGGGGCGCCGGACGGGGCTCGTCGGCGTTCGGCTGCACGGGTACACCGGCGACCCCTGCGCCCCCGGCGGCCGTCTCGCGGAACGGTGAGCGGGCCGCGTACGACAGCACCGCGTGCAGCCGCTCCTCGGAGGTGGGCGGGCCCGGGTGCAGCAGGAACACACCCGGCAGGATCTGCTGCCAGGGACCACCGGGCCGGCACTGCTCGTTCGTCTCGGCGGCGGTGACACCCTGCGCGCGCAGCTGCGCGGCCGTCAGCACCCGGCGCGTGACGTCCGAGAGGCGACGGAGGGGGCGGGGGGAGAGCGGGGTGTTGTGGGTCATGCCCCGGAGGTTCCCGCTCCGGGGCCGCCCATGAACCCCTGTTACACGTTCGTCGACAAATCAGGACAAGACCACACTAAAGTACGTGCGTTCGACTGCCGATACCCGCTGGTCCGGACGCGATCAGAAAAGGTTACGGCTCCGATTACCCGAATTCGGTAACCCCGAACCCGGTCGGGCCCCAACCGCCCATCCGCCCGCCCAACTGCGGGCAGTCGTGTCGCTGAGGGCGGCGCGGGTGGGCGCAGTGGCACCCGGCAAGCGCCGGTGAGCGCACCCGCCCCCCGCCCAGCGGCAGTCGCCGGGTGCGCAACACACAAGAGTTCAGCGGCAGTTACCCTGCCGCCCCCGCGTCACACGCCTGTCCCCGCAACCCCCGAGCCAGATCGTCCCGGGCCTCCAGCACCAGCCTCCGCAACGCCGGAGCCGCCCCCTCGTGCGCGGCCAGCCACGCGTCCGTCGCGTCCAACGTCCCCTGGGAGTCCTGCAGCGACGGGAACAGCCCCCGCACCACGTCCATCCCGATCTGGATGGACCGCTCGGCCCACACCCGCTCGATCACCTCGAAGTACCTGGTGGCGTACGGTGCCACCAACTCCCGCTGGGACGGCCGCGCGAACCCCGTGATGGTCGCCTCGACCAGCGCGTTGGACAGCACCTCCGACTCCACGACCGATGCCCACGCCTGCGCCTTGACCGCGGCCGACGGCCGCGCCGCCAGGCACCGCACCTGATGCCGCTTCCCGGAAGCCGTGTCGTCCCGCGCCAACTCGGCGGCCAGCACCCCCTCGTCGGCGACCCCGTGCGTCGCCAGCGTCTCCAAGAAGGCCCAGCGCAACTCCTGGTCGATGTCCAGCCCGTCGACCGTCTCGGTCCCGACCAACAGCCCCTGCAGCACCGCCAGATCGGCCTCTCCCGACGCCACCGAGGCGAAGAAACGGGCCCACGTCAGCTGGTGCTGACTGCCTGCCTCGGCGGCCCGCAGCTCACGCAACGCGCCCTCCGCCAGCAGCCGGCCCCCGGTCTCCCGCCACTCCGGCGCCGCGTAGTGCGTGAGCGCCGAGTTGGCCCACGCGTGCAGCATCTGGAGCACGCCGATGTCGGACTCCCGCCCGGCGAACCGCAGCACGAGGTCGACGAAGTCCCGCGCCGGCAGCAGCGCGTCCCGGGTCAGGTTCCACAGCGCCGACCAGCACAGCGCCCGAGCCAGCGGGTCGGAGATGTCCCCGAGCCCGGCCCGCAGCGTGTCCAGCGAACCCGCGTCGAAACGGATCTTGCAGTACGTCAGGTCGTCGTCGTTGACCAGCACCAGCTCGGGCGCCTCGGCCCCGGCCAGCTCACCCACGACCGTACGCGGCCCGTCGACGTCCACCTCGGCCCGCGCGTACCGCTCCAACGCGCCCGAGCCGCCCTCCCCGTTCACCCGCCGGTACAGGCCGATCGCCACCCGGTGCGGCCGCAGCTCGGGATGCGACTCGGCCGCCTCCTGCACCACGGCCAGCTCGTCGATCCGGCCGTCGGAGTCCAGGAGCACCTGCGGGGTGAGGGAGTTCACCCCCGCCGTCTGGAGCCACGCCCGCGACCAGGACGTCATGTCCCGCCCGCTGGTCTCCTCCAGCACCGACAGCAGATCGCCGAGGCGCGTGTTGCCGTACGCGTTGCGCTTGAAGTAGCGCCGGGCGCCCTCCAGGAAGGCTTCCCGCCCCACATACGCCACCAGCTGCTTGAGCACGGACGCACCCTTGGCGTACGTGATGCCGTCGAAGTTGAGCTTCGCGTCCTCCAGGTCACGGATGTCGGCGGTGACGGGGTGGGTGGAGGGCAGCTGGTCGGCGCGGTACGCCCAGGACTTGCGGTTGTTGGCGAAGGTGACCCAGCCGTTGGTGAAGCGGGTCGCCTCGACCATGGAGAAGGACCCCATGAAGTCGGCGAAGGACTCCTTCAGCCACAGGTCGTCCCACCACACCATGGTCACGAGATCGCCGAACCACATGTGCGCCATCTCGTGCAGGACGACGTTCGCCCGCCGCTCGTACGACGCCCGCGTGACCTTGCCCCGGAAGATGAACTCCTCGCGGAAGGTGACGAGCCCCGGGTTCTCCATCGCGCCGAGGTTGTACTCGGGCACGAACGCCTGGTCGTACTTCCCGAACGGGTACGGGTAGTCGAAGTGGTCGTGGAAGAAGTCCAGGCCCTGCTTGGTGATCAGGAAGACGTCGTCGGAGTCGAAGTAGGGGGCGAGACCCTTGCGGCACATCGCGCCGAGGGGGATCTCCAGCCGCGTACCGTCCTCGAAGACCCGCTCGTACGTGTCCGTCACATAGTGGTATGGGCCCGCGACGACCGCCGTGATGTACGTCGAGATCGGCTTCGTCTCCGCGAACCGCCACACCCCGTCCGTCTGCTCGCCGACCCCGTTGCTCCACACGACCCACCCCTCCGGCGCGCGCACCTCGAAGCGGAAGGGGGCCTTGAGGTCCGGCTGCTCGAAGTTCGCGAAGACCCGGCGGGAGTCGGCCGGCTCGTACTGGGTGTAGAGGTAGACCTCGCCGTCCTCGGGGTCGACGAAGCGGTGCATGCCCTCGCCGGTTCGGGAGTAGGCGCACTGGGCGTCGACCACCAGCTCGTTCTCGGCGGCCAGGTCGTCGAGGGCGATCCGGGAGCCGTCGAAGACCTCGCTCGGGTCCAGGTCCTTGCCGTTGAGGGAGACGGCCGTCACACTCGGCGCGATCAGATCGGCGAAGCTGCCGGCGCCCGGGTCGGCGCAGCGGAAGCGGATCGTCGTCACCGACCGGAAGGTGCGCGGCTCGCCACCGAAGTCACCGGAGTCACCGACGGCGGACCGCAGGTCGAGGGAGACCTCGTAACCGTCGACGGACAGCAGTGCGGCCCGCTCCTGGGCCTCGTCGCGGGACAGATTCTCACCGGGCACGGGCGGCACTCCCTCAGGGTGGTGTTCAGGTGGTGTTCAGTATGCGGACAGGCCCGATCCTGCCATGCGCACCTGACGGCGGGCAGGTGGGAATGCGACGCCCGGCCGTCGGTGTTGCCAGCTGAGACGACTGCCCTAACGACTGCCTTCCGAGGAGAACCATGTCCGAGCAGACCTCCGGCAAGACCCCTGTCGACTTCTGGTTCGACCCGCTGTGCCCCTGGGCCTGGATGACTTCGCGATGGGTCCTGGAGGTGGAGAAGGTCCGGGACATCGAGGTCCGCTGGCATGTGATGAGCCTCGCGGTGCTGAACGAGCCCAAGATCGACGAGCTGCCCGAGGAGTACCGCGAGCTGCTGGAGACCAAGGCCTGGGGTCCGGTTCGGATCGTCATAGCCGCCCAGCAGGAGCACGGCGCCGAGGTGCTCGGTGACCTCTACACGGCGATGGGCACGCGTGTGCACAACCAGGGCCAGGGCATCGAGAAGGACGTCGTCGCCGCCTCGCTGAAGGACGTCGGTCTGCCCGAGTCCCTCATGGACCACTGGGACTCCACCCCGTACGAGGCCGAGCTGCGCGCCTCCCACAAGGAGGGCATCGACAAGGTCGGCCAGGACGTCGGCACCCCCGTCATCGCCGTCCCCGGCGCCGACGGCGAGCAGATCGCCTTCTTCGGCCCCGTCGTCACCCCCGCCCCCCAGGGCGAGGAAGCCGCCAAGCTCTGGGACGGCACCCTCCTCGTCGCCTCGGTCCCCGGCTTCTACGAGATCAAGCGCACCCGGACCCAGGGCCCGGACTTCAGCAACCTGGTCTGACGGCCCGGGTCACCTGAAGGACTCGGGGAGGGTCAGCCCCTCGCTCCGGTTGCCCCACGGCTGGACCCACAGGCAGCGCCCCTTCTCGCCGTGGTTGGCGCAGCGCCACCAGCCGCCCGGGTTCTTCCCCAGGGACTCAAGGTGCTGCCGCACTTCCTTGTCCGCCTCGTAGAACGGCAGGGGCTTGCTTCCTCCACAAGGCGGGCAGTGCTTGTAGCTCGTCGACATGCGACCTCCCGGGCCGGTCGGCCGGATCGGGAATCCGGCCGGAAAACGGGAGCATAGGGCGAAAGTTCAGGAAACCGTCAGACCGGAACGCGTCCCGCCGGTGGCGTTTTCCGGCGCCCCGGGAAAGCGAGAACCCCCGCGAGTCACGTCCTCGCGGGGGTTCTCCCCTTTTCTGCCTGCCCGGTGAAGGTTGAGAAGACGATCACGAGCAGGACATCTGGGTGGGTGCCTGCCTCAGGGGGTGAGCAGCAACACGTCCGCGCGGGACTTGGCGGCCTCGTAACGGCGGGCCACGTCCTGCCAGTTGACGACGGCCCACATGGCGTCGATGAAGTCGACCTTCTGGTTCTTGTACTGGAGGTAGAAGGCGTGCTCCCAGGCGTCGAAGACGAGGATCGGGGTCGAGCCCTGGCCGACGTTGCCCTGGTGGTCGTAGACCTGCTCGACGATGAGGCGCCCGCTGAGCGGCTCGTAGGCGAGGATGCCCCAGCCGGAGCCCTGGGTGGTGGCCGACGCCTTGGTCAGCTGGGCCTTGAACGCGGCGAAGGAGCCGAAGGACTCGGTGATCGCGTCCGCCAGCTCGCCCACGCCGTCCGCGGCCAGCGGCTCGCCGCCGCCGTCACCGCTCATGTTCTGCCAGTAGATCGAGTGCAGGATGTGGCCGGAGAGGTGGAAGGCCAGGTTCTTCTCCAGGCCGTTGATCGCGCCCCACGTCTCCTTGTCCCGCGCCTCCGCGAGCTGGTCGAGCGTGTCGTTGGCTCCCTTGACGTACGCCGCGTGGTGCTTGTCGTGGTGCAGCTCGATGATCTCGGGGCTGATCACGGGCGTGAGCGCGGAGTAGTCGTACGGCAGTTCGGGAAGCGTGTAGACGGGCATGGCGGGTCCCCTCCGACCTCTTATTGCAAAGTACTTGCAAGTGCACGCTAGCAGCAAGAAACTGTAGGGGCGTGCTCGGGCACGCGAAAGGGCCCTCCCGCGAACCGACCGTCCGTCCTCCGCGCGAGGGCCCTGAAGCATCCGAGGTGTGTCAGCGGGCGGCGCGCGCCCTCTGCTGCCGGGTGTAGCCGAGCGCCGCCAGGAACAGCGTCATCCCGCCCCTGCACTGCAACTGCTCCCGCGTCCCCGGCTCCCGGACCATCAGCCTGAACAGCCCCTCCGTGAGTACGGAGGGGCTGTTCGCTGTCCGGCGCGTCCGGCACCGGCTGTGCCCGCGCGGCTACGGAGGTGGCGGGGTCAGGCGGCCAGGGGCGTTGGCTGTGAGGCCACGGACGTGTAGTGCGAGGCGTCTCCCTCGATCGAGTGGCTCTCCTTGCCCTCGATACCCGTCGGCACGTCACCGGCGACGGTCACCCGGTGGAGCCGGCGCGGCAGACCGTCGTAGTTGTCGATGGCGTAGTGCTGGGTGATGCGGTTGTCGAAGATGACGAGCTGGTTCTCCGACCAGCGGTGGCGCAGCACGTTCTCCGGCCGGGTCACGTACGACTGGAGCAGATCGAGGATCTTGCGGGACTCGCCGAGCGACAGGCCCACGATCCGCTGCGCGAACCCGCCGATGAACAGCCCGCGTTCACCGGTCAGCGGGTGGACGCGGACGACCGGGTGGGCCGTGCGGTACTTGATCGAGGTGAACCGGGCGCGCTGCTCGGCCCGCTCCGCGTCGATCTCCTCCTCGGGCACCGCGTAGTCGTAGTCGTTGGTGTGCTCGGCCCACAGACCGTCGGCCAGCCGCCGCAGCGGCTCGGGCAGGTCCCGGTAGGCCGCCGCCGCGTTCGCGATCAGGGTCTCGCCGCCGTACGGCGGGATCGTGATGCTGCGCAGGGTGGTGGCCTGCGGCGGGTTGAGGACGAACGTGACGTCGGTGTGCCAGTGGTTGGCGCGCCCCCGCTCACTGTCCACGGGCAGGACGTTCGCGGCACCCTCGACGGCGGCCACCGTCGGGTGGGCGGTGGTGATGTCGCCGAAGTGACGGACGAAGGCCTGGTGGCCCTCGTCGTCGAGATTCACGTCGTCGAAGACGAGCGCCTTGTGGACGTTGAGGGCCTCACGGAGGGCCGCGACCGTCTCCTCGTCGAGGGGCTTGGAGATGTCCACGCCGGAGACGCGAGCGCCGATGTCGGCGGTGACCTTCTGGATGTCGATGGACATGTGCGGTCCTTTCGGATCAGACGAGGGCGGGTGCGGACGTGCTGACGTGCTGGTTGGCGGGGCGCGGCAGGCCATACCGCTCCCGCAGGGTCCGGCGCGGTCCGTACTCGCTGCGGAGCAGACCGCGGGCGCGCAGGATCGGGACGACGTGCTCGACGAAGGCGTCGAGGCCGGACGGCAGGACCGCGGGCATGATGTTGAAGCCGTCGGCCGCCCCCCGCGTGAACCAGTTCTCGATCTTGTCGGCGACCTGCTCGGGCGTACCGGCGAAGGTCAGGTGCCCGCGCCCGCCGCCCAGCCGCCCGATCAGCTCCCGCACGGTGAGCCGGTCGCGCCGGGCCAGCTCGACGACGAGCGTGTAGCGGCTCTTGGCGCCCTCGATCGCGCTCTCCGGCGGGAGACTGTCAGGCAGCGGGGCGTCCAACTGCAGGCTGCCCGGCTCCAGTTGCAGCAGCCGCTCCAGATTGCCCACCCCGTGCGTGTACACGATGTGGTCCTCCAGGACCCGCTCGGCCGCCCGCGCCTCGGCCTCCGTCGACCCGAGTACGGGGACGATCCCGGGCAGCACCTTGATGTGCTCGGGGTCCCGGCCGGCCGCCGCCGTACGGGACTTGAGGTCGGCGTAGAAGGCCCGTGCGTCCTCGATGGTCTGCTGCGCGGTGAACACGGCCTCCGCGTACCGCGCAGCGAACGCCTTGCCGTCCTCGCTCGACCCCGCCTGCACGAGCAGCGGGTAACCCTGGGGCGTGCGGGGGACGTTGAGCGGGCCCTCGACGCTGAAGTACGTCCCCTTGTGCCGGGGCGGATGGATCTTCGTGTCGTCGGCCCAGACGCCGGACGCCTTGTCGGCGACGATCGCGTCGTCCTCCCAGCTGTCCCAGAGCTTCAGGGCCACGTCGAGGAACTCGGCGGCCCGCGCGTACCGCTGGGCGTGCGCGGGCTCGGCGTCGAGCCCGAAGTTGCGGGCGGCCTCCGCGCCGGCGGTGGTGACGATGTTCCAGCCGGCCCGGCCGCTGCTGAGGATGTCGAGCGAGGCGAACTTGCGGGCGAGGTTGTAGGGGGAGTTGTAGGACGTGGAGGCGGTGGCGATCAGACCGATGTGCTCGGTGGCCGTCGCCAGCGCCGTCAGCAGGGTGAGCGGTTCCAGGGCGCCCGCCGGACGCTGGCCCACGCTGCCCCACAGCTGTGGCCCGTCGGCCAGGAAGAGCGAGTCGAACGTGCCGCGCTCCGCGATCCGGGCCAGCCGTACGTAGTGGTCCAGCTCGACGTGCGCGTACGGGTCGGACTCCGGCAGCCGCCACGACGCCTCGTGGTGGCCGGTGTTCATCAGGAACGCGTTGAGGTGAAGCTGTCGTGCGGGCACTTGTCTGTTCTCCCGAGTCACTGGTGATCCTCTTTCACACCGAGCGCGGTCAGCAGCCGCTCGCGGTACTCGCCCAGCAGGGGGTCCCGGTACGTGCGCGGGTGCGGGCGGTCGATGGTCAGGTCGAGGCCGATGCGGCCCTCTTCGAGCACGAGGACCCGGTCGGCGAGCACGATCGCCTCGTCGACGTCGTGGGTGACGAGCAGGACGGAGGGCCTGTGGTGCTCCCACAGCTGCCTGAGCAGGGTGTGCATCCTGATCCGGGTGAGCGCGTCCAGGGCGCCGAACGGTTCGTCGGCCAGCAGCAGTTCGGGGTCGCGGACGAGGGAGCGGGCCAGTGCCGCGCGCTGGGCCTCGCCGCCGGACAGCTCGTTCGGCCAGGCGCGCTCACGGCCCTTCAGGCCCACCTCGGCGAGGGCCTCGCGGCCCCTGTCGGCGGCCGCCTTGCCGTCCGCGCCGAGCAGTACGTTGTCGAGGACCCGGCGCCAGGGCAGCAGCCGGGAGTCCTGGAAGACGACGGACACCCGGGCCGGCGCGGTGAGCCGGCCGCTGCCCACCACCTCGTGGTCGAGCCCGGCGACCGCCCGCAGCAGCGTGCTCTTGCCGGAGCCGCTGTGCCCGAGCAGGGCGACGAACTGCCCGGCGGGGATGTCGAGGTCGACGCCGTCGAGGACCTTGCGCCCGTCGAACGACCGGGTGAGTTCCCGGAGTTGCACGGCAGGCTGGGTGGCTGTGGCCGTCGCCGTCGGTGACTCGGGGGCGGCCTGCGGCTCAGGGGTGGTCGGCCGCCCGGTGGTCGTCAGCTGCTCAGCGTGCGTCGCCATGACAGCACCCTCCGTTCGATGAGACGGACCGCGCTGTCGGAGATCAGGCCGAAGATCCCGTAGACGACCAGGCCGACGAGGATCACGTCGCTCTGGCCGTAGTTCTGGGCCTGGAACATCATGTAGCCGAGTCCGTTGGTGGCGTTGATCTGTTCCAGCACGACCAGGCCCAGCCAGGAGCCGGTCACCCCGAGCCGCAGGCCCACGAAGAACCCGGGCAGCGCGCCGGGGATGACGATCTGCCGGACGAACTGGAGCCTCGACAGGCCCTGGACCTCGGCGAGTTCGACGAAGCGGCTGTCGATCCCGGCCAGCGCGGCATGCGTGTTGAGGTAGATCGGGATGTAGACGACGATGGCGATGATCGCGATCTTGAAGGTCTCACCGATGCCCAGCCAGAGGATGAACAGCGGGATCAGACCCAGGGTCGGGATCGCCCGGTTGAGCTGCACGGTCCCGTCGATCAGCGCCTCGCCGACCCGGCTGAGCCCGGAGGCCAGGGCGAGCGTGACACCGGCGGTCAGCCCGATCACGAACCCGAATCCGGCCCGCTGCAACGAGGTCACGATGTCCGTCGTCAGCGTCCCGTCGGTCCACAGATGCACGGCTGTCTCGAGCACGGTCCAGGGCGCCGGGATCGCCGCCGGATCGAGTTGCCCGGCGGCGGAGGCGACGGCCCAGAGGGCGAGGAACAGCACCGGCCCGACGAGCCGGGAGGCGGGCAGCCGCTTACCGGGGGAGAGACGCCGACGCCTGCGGACCTGGGTCGCCTTCTCGGCGACGACAGCGGCGGGGGCGGCAGCGGTGGCAGGGGCGGCAGCGGTGGCAGCGGTGGCAGCGGTGGCAGCGGTGGCAGCGGTGGCAGGGGCGGTGGCAGTGGCGATGGACGCGGCGTCGGCGGTGGTGGAGGATGCGTCGGCGGTGGAGGTGCCCCCGGTGGTCGTCGAGGCACCCGTGGTCACGGCGCTCACTTCCGGTACTCCGCGGGCACGGCCTTCGCCGCGATCCCCTCGAACCGCCGGTCGAAGAGCGTGTCGACGTCGAACTTCTTCACGAAGCCGCCCTCCGCCAGCAGATCCGCGGTCTCCTGCTCCCATTTGATCGACTCGTCCCAACTCGGCGGGAACAGCGGCTTGTTGGCGAGCTCGGTGATCGACTCGGCCTGGGCGAGCGTCAGGTTCTGGGTCTTCACGTAGAACTCCTCGTTCCAGATGTCCGGGTTCTCGTACTGCCAGACCGCGCCCTTCGCCCAGTACGGGATGTACGCGGCGACGGCGGCCACCTTCTCGGAGTCGCTCAGCACGGAGGCCGGCGCCCACAGCAGGTTGAGCAGGTCCACCACGTCGGTGGGGATCGTGTGGGCGCCCTTGGACCCGTACTGCTGCAGATAGGCGGGCGCCTGCTGGTTGGCGAGCGGCGCGACATCCACCTGGCCCGACTGCAGGGCCGTCAGGAACTGGTTGCTGGTCAGCGGGACGAGCTCCGCGTCGTCGTACGCGAGCCCCGCTTCCTTCAACGCCCGCAGAAGTACGACGCCCTGCGCCTGCCCCTGCGAGAAGGCGAGCTTCTTGCCCCGGAAATCCTCGACCGAGGCGATGTCGCTGCCGGGTTTTGTGGCGAAGAGATAGTTCGGCTTCCGGGTGACGTTGATCGCGACGATCTTCGCGTCGTATCCCTGGTAATGCGCCTGGATCGGCGGAATCCCCGCGTTGTTGGCGACGTCCAGCGACCCCGCCCGGAAGGCGTTGATGACATCGGGTCCTGCGCCGATGTTCGCCCAACTGCTCACCGTGAAAGGCAGATCGTCGAGTTTCGCGAGCTCGAGCTGCAACTCCTGCTGATTCTGGAAGGAGGCGATCTTCAGGCTCGTACCCGAGGGAACCTTGGTGGGCAGCGGCGCGTCCGCGGCCGTACGGGCGGTCGCCGCACTGCTGTCGGCGCAGCCGCTCAGCCCGGCCGCCGCGGCCGTGACGCCGAGGAGAGAGGTGAGGAAGAGTCGCCGGTCGAAACCGGGCGCGGCGGAAGAAGGCATGGGAGGACCCCCAGAGGGAAACGGTGGGAAGGCGCACGAAATCGTGCACAGAAGAAATCCGCGGAAGCGGACAGAGACAGAGACAGAGACAGAGGCAGAGACACAAGGAAGCTGCGGAAGGAGAATTCACGCAGGAAGAAGTGCCGCGTCGGCCGGAGTGCGATGGGCACTCCGGTACGTCAACGTGTCAGCAACAGAGGGTGCGACAACTCGTGAGCAGCATGAATACGATGTTCCCGGTCTTCGGTATTGTCTGTCAACATTCGGAGTTTCTGAATTAACTGGCCTCTGCCGAGGCGTGGTCGAGACGCGCCACGGCTCCCAGCGGGTCCCGGTAGAGCACGTCCAGAGTCACCGCCCCGCCCGCCGTGGCCAGCACGGATTCGGGGAAACTCGTCGGCCCCACGGCCGCCGCCCGGTCCGCCCCGACGGCCTCCCGCAACGCGGCGAGGCAGTCCTCCCGGCCGATGATCCCGATCTCGGTGACGACCACGGTCTCCGGGTTCAGCACGTCGAGCAGCAGCTCCGCCGCCCGCCCCACCATCCGCGCCCGCTCCACCAGCAGCCGTACGGCCGTCGCGTCACCGCCCGCCGCCGCGTCCAGCACCCGCATCGGGTTCACCCCGTCGATGACCCCGGCTGCCCGCGCCCGCCGGCACAGGGTCCGCTCGCTCAACTCGGCCTGGAGGCAGCCGACCCGACCGCAGTCGCAGGGCTCCGTACCGCCGGGCAACGGCAGATGGGCGATCGCCCCGGCCTGCGAGCGGGGCCCGTGGTGCACCTCGTCGTTGGTCGCGAACGCCGCGTCGACCACGTTGCCGACGAACAGGTGCAGCACACTCCGGCTGCCACGCGCCCGCCCGAACAGCTGCTCGGCGCCCACCAACGCCCGCGCGTGCCCGTCCACATGGACCGGCAGCCCGGTCAGGGCGCCGAGTATCTCCCGCACCGGCACCTCGCGCCAGCCCAGCAGCGGATGCTCGACGACGGTCCCGGTCTCCCGGTCCACCCAGCCACCGGCCGCGAAGCCGACGGCCAGGGCCCGGCAGGCCGGCGCCGCGTCCAGCAGGGCCCGGAGTTCGTCGGCGGCCCGCGCCAGGACCGGGGCGGGGTCGGTGGACCCGTGCTTCACCTGCCGCTCCACGACCACCCGTCCGCGCAGATCGAGCAGCGCGACCGTCGTGTACGGCACGGCCACATGCACACCACCCACCACGAACCGCGAGTCGTCCAGGTCGAGGGGCACGTGCGGGCGCCCCACCCCCTTGGCCCGCCGGGGCGGTTCGGCCTCACGGATGAGACCGAGCCCCGTGAACCGGGCGCAGTAGTCGGTCACAGAGGCCGGCGACAGCCCGGTCACCCGGGCGATGGTGCTGCGCGCCACGGGCCCGTGCTCCAGCACGGACCGCAGCACCACGCTGGCGCTGGTCCGCCGCCGGTCACTGTCGGCGACACGCGGTACGGGAGACGAAGCGCGAGACGTGAGAGCAGAAGGAGGGGGAGCGTAAAGGGTGGGTGCTGCCGCGGCATGGGGCATGGCGATCATCCTCGGGAACGGGTCCGACACTGCGCCGTCTCGAAAAGGCGAGGCGCGCCGGAGCCGCCTCACCCGGGGCGGCGACAGGTGGCCGTGCCCACGCGTCGCAGGTCGACGTAGCGACGCGACGAGAAGTACCGGGCTTGAGCAACCATGCGCTCGAAGCTAGCAAAACGGGCCACCGCTGCCCAGACGGCGACCGACGGGCGAGACGGCACCTGTCCACGTAGCCGACCGGATTGGCGAAACCCTACAGACTCGACGTGACGCCCCCTCATGGCCGAAGCCACGTCACCTCAGTGACCGGCGTCACGCCGTACCGGGTGTAACACGCATCCTTTGTGGGAAGTCCACCAAGCCGTCGTTCCCCCCTTTGTCGAGCGCTGACGGTGTCCGGCGCGAGGGGCCTGGGATAGCGTCACCGTGTCCCCGCCGTCTTCACCCGCCGGAGTGAGCCCGAACATGAGCACCGCCGCCGCCACGTCAGCCCGCCCCGGCGAGGTTCTCGCCGACCTCCTCCCCGTCTCCAGCGTCCGCGTCCGTGACATCGCGCTCGTGGTCGGCGGCGCCGCGCTCACCGGGCTCGCCGCCCAGATCGCCGTGCCCGTACCGGGCTCCCCGGTCCCGGTCACCGGCCAGACCTTCGCAGCCCTGCTCGTGGGTACCACCCTCGGCGCGGGCCGCGGTGTCGCCTCGCTCGCCCTGTACGCGCTGGCCGGTCTTGTCGGTATGCCGTGGTTCGCGAACGGCACCTCCGGTGTCGGCGTCTCCTTCGGCTACATCCTCGGCATGATCCTCGCCGTCGCCGCCGTGGGTGCCCTGGCCCGCCGCGGCGGCGACCGCTCCACACTGCGTATGGCGGGCACGATGCTCGTCGGCGAGGCGATCATCTACGCCGTGGGCGTCCCGTACCTCGCCGCCACCGCCGACATCAGCCTCTCCTCCGCCGTCGCGGTCGGCCTCACCCCCTTCCTGCTCGGCGACGCCATCAAGGTCGCCCTGGCCATGGGGCTGCTGCCGACGGCATGGAAGCTGCTGAGGAAGTGACGCCGTAGCACAGCACCGCCGAGGAGGCGCCGCTCAAGAAGTGACGCCGTAACCTCTCCGAAGAGGTTCGCCGGGTCGTACTCCGACCGCACCACGGCGAGTCTCTTCCGCGTTCGGGGGGTCGTACAGCCCCGCGCCCCGACCCCCGGCGCCGAACGCGAAGTCGACCGCCCGCCCCAGCGTCCAGGGCCGCACCACATCGAACGCCGGGTCGAGGATCCGCCGGGCGGGCTCCCACTCGGCCATCGCCACCAGCCGCACCAGGAACCGCCCTTCGCGGTACGGCACCGGGTTGGGCGCGGGCTTCGCGAGCGCCTCGCCCAGCTGGTTGACCTGCACGACACACATCGCGTCCGCCTCGGCCCGGTCCGCGCGAGCACCTCGTCCACGGCCTCGACGCCCAGCTCGCTCAGCACACCGCGCTCGGTGGGTCAGGACTCCTGCCGGGCCCGCCGGTGGTTCCACCACAGGCCCGCCGCGCCGGCCGAGACGAGCGCGGTGCCGGCCATGCCGAGCGGCAGGACACGGTCGTCCGGACCGGTCTGGGGCAGCTCGTCCGGCTTGTCGTCCTTCCCCCCGCCGCCGCCCCCGTCACTGTCGCCGTCACCGCTGCCGGGGGTGACCGGGCTGTTGTCGGTGCCGAGCAGCAGCGGCGTGGCGGGCTCGTTGGGCGACTGGTTGGTCGTGCCGAACGGGACCGGGCCCTGCTGCCAGAAGGTCTTCGAACCGTCGGGGTTCTGGACCGGCAGACAGATCTTGCCCTGCTTGCTCAGGTCGTACGTGGCGTCGATCGCGTAGGTCTTCGACTTTCCGGCTGCCAGATCGTCGATCGCGCACGCGAAACCGCTGTTCGCGCCGTCGGGAAGATCCCCCTCGGGGATGGCCGAACAGCCTTCGACGTTCTTGACCGTCATGCCGTCAAAACCGACCACAAGCAATCGGATTTCCCCGCTCGCCTTGCTGCCCTCGTTCTTGACGACGCCGGTGATATCCGTCTCCTTGGACTTGTTGTCGACTTTGATCTCCTTGGACAGCAGCGTGGACAGTTTCACTCCTTCCGGTGCCGCGTCCATGGCCTTTCCGCCATGATTGCTCAATCCCCCCTCGTCACCCGCCGACGCCGTGAAGCCGAGGATCATCACCGACGTGAACGACGCGGTGAGCAGCGATCCGACGATGGCGGCCTTGCGATGAGAACTCATGTTCCATCCCCCTTGCGTCCCCCTGGCCGTGCCTGAATTCACGGCCTATGAAGAGGTACCACAAGATTTCTCGGCACTATGCTGGTGCGGCACGAAGTGTGACCAATGCGCGACTTTTTGGTTCTTCTGTGGCATGTGCGGTCAGTTGTTGAAGGGGGGCATTGGGGTGCCGGAAATAACGCGGGGCGGTGTTCCGGGTCTTATGGTGACCGGCCGTTATCGGCTGGTCGAAAGTATCGGCCAAGGTGGAATGGGCCGGGTCTGGCGGGCCACCGACGAAATACTCGACCGACAGGTCGCCGTCAAGGAAATGCGCATCGACGGCCTCGACCCGGAGGACAGCCGCACCCGACGCGAGCGAACCCTGCGGGAGGCCAGGGCCACGGCCCGTATCGACCACCCCAACGTCGTACGCATCTACGACGTGGTCGACGCGGGCGAGCGGCTCTGGATCGTCATGGAACTGGTCGACGGCCGCTCCCTGGAACGGCTCGTGGCGGAGGACGGCCCCCTGGACGTGCGCGACACGGCCCGGATCGGCCTCGAACTCGTCGACGCGCTGGGCCAGGTGCACGCCCAGGGCGTCCTCCACCGCGACATCAAACCGGCCAACGTCCTCGTCAAGCGCGTGGGCGCCCACCAGGCCGTCCTCACCGACTTCGGCATCGCCGCCATCCAGAACGCCGAGGCCCTCACCATGGCCGGCATGCTCGTCGGCTCCCCCGACTACATGGCCCCCGAGCGCGTCTCCGGCCGCCTCCAGGGCCCGCCCTCCGACCTCTGGTCCCTCGGCGCCACCCTCTGCGCCGCCCTCGGCGGCCGCTCCCCCTTCTCCCGCTCCACCACCCTCGCCACCCTCCACGCCGTCCTCTACGAGGAGCCGGAACTCCCCACCACCGCAGGCGCTCTCCACGACATCCTGGCCGCCCTCCTCCTGAAACAACCGGAGGCCCGCCCCGGCCTGGACGAACTCACCGACGTGCTCCGCGCCATCGCCACGAGCCCGCCGAAGCCCACGCCCACGAGCCCGGCAACGGCCGCGCCTACGGCCACGGGGACGGGGTCGGGGGAGCCAAGTCTTTGGGGCACGGGGGAGAGGCAGTCGGCCGGTGGCGGAGGGGTGGCCGCCGGGGCAGGGCAGCCGGGGACCGGGACCGGGGCCGGGATCGGGGCCGGGGCCGGGGAGGCGGCGGCCGGGAGCGAGGAGCCGGGGGCCGGAGTCTCGGAGTCCGTGGCCGGGTTCGGTGAACCTGTGGCCGGAAGGCCGGGTCCCGTGACCGGTGTCGCGGATCCGTCGGCCGGTAGCTTCCAAGAACCCGAGGCGAAGACGCCGGAGCCCGCACGGGACCCCGCTCCCACCGCACGCCCCACCCCGGTACAGCCGACGCCGACGCTACTGAACCGGCCCGAACCCGATCCCGCATCCGGGCCACGATCGGAGCCGGTACCGGCACAGACCCCGAAGCCCCGGCCGGCCCCCGATCCCGGGCCGCCCCCCGAGCCCCGGCCCGCGCCCACTCCCCACCTCGCATCCGGCACCGAGCCCCCCACCCCCGAACCCGACCGCGTCACCACCCCCGTCCTCAACCGCACACCCCTCCCACCCCCTCCGCCCTTCGCCTCCCAGCGCCCGGCGGTCCCCGAAAACCCCTACCTGAGCCCCCCGCCCGAGCCCGCAAACGCCTCCTCCGAGGCCCCGCCCGCGAGCACCTCCGAACTCCCCTCGGAGGGCGCGCCGAAGCCCCCCGGCGGAAGCGAACTGCCGACACAGCCCAGGCCCACTCCCATGCCGCCCGGCGAACTACTGGGCACACCCGTGCCGTCGAGGCGCACGAAGCCCGCCGAACCCACGGAACCCGCCGGCCCCACGAGCCCCGAAACCGCCGAAACCGCCGGCACTCCCGCCACCTCCACGGGTCCTACGGGTCCTACGGAACATCGGCGGAACAGGCGCCGCATCGGCCTCATCGCGGCCGCCGCCGTGGCCGGGACAGCCGCCGTCGCCGCAGTCGTCGTACCGACGATGGGCGGCTCGCCCGACGACAAGGACGACCAGGCTTCTTCCTCGGCCTCCTCGGCCTCCCCCTCCAGCCCGCCCCCCACCGTCGCCGGCACCTCCCGCCCGCCCAAGCTGCCGCCCGGCGCCCGTACGGAGGCCGGTGTGTTCGCCTGGGTGCCGCCGGAGGGGTTCTCGCGCGAGGTGCACGCCGGTGCCGAGGTGCACTACACCTCGCCCGACGCCCGGCAGGAGATCGTCGGCAAGGCCTCCCTCGCGCGCGGCGACCTTCTGGAGCAGTGGCAGAAGAAGGAGAAAAGCACCAGCGAGGGGCCGGGATACGACCGGATCCGCCTGGAGGAGACCGAGTTCCGGGGCGAGCCCGCCGTCGTGTGGGAGTACACCGTCACGGCCCAGGAACTGCCCTGGCACGTCCGCTCCCTGGGCTTCGACACCGGCGGCAAGTCCTACCAGCTCACCACCTGGTACCACCCCGACATCGAGGACCGCGCCCTCCCCGTCTACGAGAAGGTCGAGAAGAGCTTCACACCCCTGTGAACGTCCCGCCCGTGAACGTCCCGCCCGTGAGCATCCCGCCCGTGAGCGTCCCGGACGACGAGAAGGGGCCCGGCGTACGAACCGCCACCGGACCCCACCTCCGCACCTCGGAACTCTGGAACGGGCTCGACCGCCCCGCGCTCAGTGCACCTTGTCGGCCACCTCGGCGGTGGTGGCCTTCCGGCCGCCGATCTTCTCCTTGACGATCGCGATGCCGACGACGACCGCCGCGACCAGCAGCGACAGCAGCAGGATCTCGCGGTTGCCGTGCTCGCTGTCGGTGAGCATGTAGCCGAGGACGAAGAGGATCAGCCCGATCGTGGCCCACGTCAGATACGGGTACAGCCACATCTTCACGACGAGCTTCTCCGGCGTCTCACGCTCGATGATCCGCCGCATGCGCAGCTGCGAGAAGCAGATGACGAGCCACACGAACAGGGCGACCGCGCCGGAGGAGTTGACCAGGAAGAGGAAGACACCCTCGGGGAAGAAGTAGTTGAAGATGACGGCGACGAACCCGAAGACGACCGAGGAGAGGATCGCGGCCATCGGCACACCCCGCGCGTTCGTACGGCCGAAAGCGCGCGGCGCGTCCCCGCGCTGACCCAGCGAGAACGCCATCCGCGACGCGGTGTACAGACCGGAGTTCAGACAGGACAGCACCGACGTCAGCACGATGAAGTTCATGATCTGACCGGCGTGCGCGATCCCGAGGGAGTCCAGGGCGGCGACGTAGGAGCCCTTCTCCTTGATCGACGGGTCGTTCCACGGCAGCAGCGTCACCACGACGAAGATCGAACCGAGGTAGAAGACGCCGATCCGCCAGATGATGCTGTTGGTGGACTTGGTGATCGCCTTCTGCGGGTTCTCCGTCTCCCCGGCGGCCAGCGTGGCGATCTCGCTGCCCATGAAGGAGAAGACGACCAGCAGCACGCCGATGAGGATCGCGCCCGCACCGTTGGGCAGGAACCCGCCGTGGTCGGTCAGGTTGGACAGCCCGGCCTTGTCGGTGTCGGCCCCCGGCAGCAGCCCGAACACCGCGAGACCGCCCACCACGATGAACGCGGCTATCGCGACGACCTTGATCCCGGCGAACCAGAACTCGAACTCACCGTAGGAGCCGACCGAGACCAGGTTCGTGGCGGTCAGTACGACCATCACGATCAGCGCCCAGCCCCACTGCGGCACCGCCGGCATCCAGCCCTCCAGGATCACCGCACCCGCGGTCGCCTCGACCGCGAGCACGACGACCCAGAAGAACCAGTACAGCCAGCCGATCGAGAACCCGGCCCAGCGCCCGAGCGCGCGGTCGGCATGGGCCGAGAACGAACCCGACGTCGGGTTGGCGGCGGACATCTCGCCGAGCATCCGCATCACCAGCACCACCATCGTGCCGACGAGCGCGTACGACAGGAGGATGCCGGGTCCGGCGGTCCTGATACCGGAACTCGACCCGACGAACAGACCGGCCCCGATCACACCACCGATCGCGATCATCGACAGATGACGGTTCTTGAGACCGGCGTGGAGACCGGGGGAGGGGGGAGAGGAGGAGCCTGAGGTGTCCGTCTGGGACGGCAGAGTCGGCTGCGAGGTCATGGGGGGAGTTTCCTTTGCGCCGTTGTGGGGACTTCCGTGCGTCTGCCCAGCGACTCCCCGATCGACTCTCGTAAGAGCGGGAAACGAGAGTCGACGGATGGGGGCCGGGTGAGCCGCTGTAAAGATCGGTCCAGTGAATCGGAGGTAAAAGGATTCCTGAACCTTTGAATCCAGATTGTTACTTGAGGTTTACTTGAGGTTCCGTGGCGCAGCTCACGGTTTCGCGTGTCCGCACCCCGTAGTGCCGCACCGAAACACGCGTGTCACACTCGGACCATGCGCGTCTACCTCGGCTCGGATCACGCCGGATACGAACTCAAGAACCACCTCGTGGAGTGGCTGAAGGCCGCCGGCCACGAGCCCGTCGACTGCGGGCCCCACATCTACGACGCTCAGGACGACTACCCGCCGTTCTGCCTCCGCGCGGCGGAGCGCACGGCCGCGGACCCCGGGTCTCTCGGCATCGTCATCGGCGGTTCCGGCAACGGGGAGCAGATCGCCGCGAACAAGGTGGCCGGAGTTCGCGCCGCGCTCGCGTGGAGCGCCGAGACCGCCGCGCTGGGCCGCGAGCACAACAACGCGAACGTCGTCGCCGTCGGCGCCCGCATGCACTCCGAGGAAGATGCGACCAAGTTCGTCGAGACCTTCCTCAACACCCCGTTCTCCGGCGACGAGCGCCACATCCGCCGCATCGACATGCTGGCTTCCTACGAGACCACCGGCGACCTGCCCCCGATCCCGGCGCACCACCCCCAGCCGTAGTTCTTTGGCCGCCAACGAACTCGGGAGACCGATCTCGTAAGGCGGCTGCGGGTCGTGTGTGGTCGCTCGCGCAGTTCCCCGCGCCTCTTACCGGCATGGGGCGCACCCGGTGCTTTCAAGG
>NZ_JBHVDX010000100.1:0-33618 GCF_042802555.1 Streptomyces sp. NPDC057474
GACGTGGTCCCCCGTGGCCTTGGCCGTCGAGGTGGTGCTGTTGCCGGCGAAGGTCCAGCGCCAGTAGCCGTCGGCGGCGGCCTTGACGGTGGCCTTGAGCGCGCCGCCGCCGCCGCTGGTGACCGTCTTCACGGTGCTGTACGTGGCGCTGCCCTTCTTACGGAACTGCAGCTTCACCGACCGTCCCGAGTAGCCCGCGTTCTTGTGGGTCTCCCAGTCGGCGCGGGTCAGCTTGCCGGTGACGGTGAGCTTGGCGTTCTTCTTCACCGGCTCGGGGGCGGCGTTGACGCTCAGCTTGGCGAGCCGCCGTACGGTGAAGGTGTCGGCCCTGTCCGTGATGATCCAGTCGCCGTCCTTGGCATCCACCGTGGCGTGGACGTACCAGGGGTCGTCGGCCGGGCCGTTGCCGTAGAAGCTGCTCGTGTTGATCGTCCAGGACCCGGTGCACGTCGAGGTCGTAGCGCTCTTCGCGGTGCATGTGAGCCCCCGGTCCGACGCCAGGTACAGGTAACTCGGCAGCCCCACATGCAGGTTCATCCCGTCGATACCCGAGTCGTCCCGCGCCGTGACGCTCACCTTGAAGGTCTCGGGTGCCGTGGGCCCCAGCGCGAGTTCGGCCCCGCCGTTGACGACGACATCGGTGATCGTCGTGTCACCGTCGGCATGAGCGGCCGGGACGGTGAACGCCGAGAGAGCGAGGGCACCGCAACTCGGTGGCGGCAGGCCGCTCCACCACCGGCGCCGGAACCGTCACCGTCTACACCACCACCTGGTCGGCGGCGGGCGACAGCCTCCACCACCTGCAGGGCGCGGTGGACGCGGCCCTGTGCGCCGAGGACCGCCAGGCGCCTGGAGGGCATGGCGGCAGCGCCGGCTGCCGCCATGCCCGGTTCTCCCCCCGGCTGGTCAGTTGGTGCAGCCGGGGACGGCTCCTGGGGGTCGGCAGTTGTCGGGTGTGTTGCCAAAAACGAAGCTGCTCACCAGGTTGACCGTGCTGCCGGGATTCTCGAAGATGCCGCCGGCTTCGAGCACGGCGCCGTTGCCCGTCACAAAGCTGCCTGTAAGAGTCGTAGTGCCCGTGCCGTTGTAGAGCCCCCCGCCCTGGGAGCCCGCGGCGGTGACCTTGTTGTTCGAGAGGCTGGTGGAGTTGAGGCTGAGTGTGGCGTAGTTGCGGATCCCGCCGCCCTCGTTCTCCGCGCTGTTGCCGTTGATGGAGCTGAAGTTGACGATCATGGAGCCGGTGAGGTTGAAGAGGCCGCCGCCGATTCCGGCGGTGTTCTTCTGCACGCTGCTGCTGCTGATCGTCGCGGTGCCGGTGTTGTAGACACCGCCCCCCACGCCTCCCATGAGCGGGGCGGAGTTGTTGCGCACAACGCTGGACTGCAGGTTCAGGGTGCCGAGGTTGTGAATGCCGCTGCCGTGATGGGCAGTGTTGTCCGACACGACGCTGGAGCGGGCCGTGACGCTGCCGCCCAGGTTGTAGAGGCCGCCACCGCCGAAGAAGACGGTGTTGTCTCTCACCGTGCTGCTGGAGATCGTGGTGCTGCTTCCGCTGAGGGAAGCGATGGCGCCACCCTCCTGAGCGGTGTTGCCGGTCAGGTTGCTGCTGTTGACGGCCAGGACACGGCCGGCGTTGACCAGGATGGCGCCGCCGTCCTCGCTGCCGTCGACGGTGGGGTTGCCGTTGCGCAGGTTGACCCTGTTGAGGGTGAGTTTGCCGTCCGTGCCGCCGACCTCGAAGATGCGGAACTTCGGGGTGCCGGTCGCGGTGGCGCGTTCGATGACGGCGTTGGAGCCGTTGATGGTGATGGGCTCGGTGATCACCGGCAGTCCGTTCGGTCCGCTGCCGCCGACAGCAGGCTCGACCGTGTCGAGGGAGTAGACGCAGTCCGGGGTCAGGTCGATGGTGCCGCCGCCCGCCAGATTGGCGGCGTCGATGGCATCCACGAGGGCCGCCTCGTCACAGGTGATCGGTGCGGCGTGGGCGGGGGCAGGGATCGTGGCAAGCCCGAGGGCCAGCCCGACCGCGGTGAGCACGCTGCCCGCCTTGGGTGCGAATCGCACGACAGGTTCCTTATGTTGTGGGGGAGCCCGGTCGGATCCCGCTGCGATCAGGATCTCCAGGACGCGGGGGTCTCGCCCTCTGGGAGCGGCGAGGGGGTGAACACCGGTCTCGGCGTGGCGCGAAGCCAGAAGACTCCAGCGAGGCGTCCGGCGCCTGCGGACGCCTCCGCGTTGCGGGCCCGCGGTGGTGCCATCGCGGAGACGATGCGTCCGGGCCGGGCGGAGGTCGCTGCGGTCCTTCTCCGCTTCCCAGGGACATCGGCCAGCCGAGACACGGGCCCACCTTCCCCATCGGTGACGAGACAACAGGCCGTTCCCTCGTCCCCGGCTCAGGGCAACAGCCGCACCTCACCCGCCGCTTCCGCCCCCATCAGGCGACCTCCACCCCATGAATCCAGTACGACCCGGGCATGTCCAACCCCATCGCCGCCATGGCCAACTCCCGCCGCCGCAGCCGTTGCTCGTGGGCGGCGAGGTAGGGGCGCACGGCGATGGTGGCGGCGCCGTCGAAGTGCTCGTCGAACCCGTACGGGGATCGATGCGCCGGGAGTGCGGTCGGGGGCGTCTCCGTCCAGTCGGCGGGTGGTGGCACGACGACGAGACGGACACCGGCCCGCCGCCTGCCCGTACCGGGAGTGAACAGAAGCCGCAGCCACAGGGCGCTACGGCGGATAAGGTCGAGCATCGTCGACGCTCCTCATCCAGCGTTGGTCATGCCCCGGGAGGTCTAGCCACCTCGCCGGGGTTTTCTGTGAGCCAAGCTATGCCTGTCTATAGCTATTAGCTAGTGTAAGTCTCTATGTTGTTCGCATGTCTTTCGATGCCTACAGTCAGCCCGTGACTGAGTTTGACCCGACCAGGCCCAAGTGGGTGCAGATCGCCGAGGTCCTTCGAGCGAGGATCGCGACCGGCGAGTACCCGCCCCGAACGATGATCTCCGAGGTCCGACTGGAGCAGGAGTTCGGAGTCGCACGCGTCACCGTCCGCAAGGTGACGGCTGCTCTGCGGACGGAAGGCCTGATCACCACGACCCCGGGCATGGGCTCCTTCGTCGCCGAAAGGCCCGCCACCACAGGTGACGCCCCCACCGGCTGACCGATCGCCCCAACCCCCTTGGTGGGGTACAAGACTTCTGGATGTTCGACCGTTCGCGGATCGTGCTCGTGCACTACGAGGCGGACGGAACCCAGAGCAACCGAGAGGCGTACGAAGGCGACCCGGCCCCGTTCCGGGAGTGAAAGTGGGCAGAGTGTGGGTGATGTGATGGGTGTTCATATCCCCACAGGACTCGGCAGCAGGAGAAGACATGACCGGATCGCCCAAGGCGATCACACGCTTATGGACGTGGTTCATGGCCACGGTGATCGCCGCGACGGTGCTGGTGATCGCCGAACCCGTGCCCACCCGCGTACACGCCGCCCCGTTGGAGCAGACACCCTTCATCACCTGGAACATGCAAGGCTCCAGCGGCGGCCGGAAGTGGACGGACACCGTCGCGAGGCTGGCTCCGCAGGTGCCGCTCATGATGCTCCAGGAGGTCGGGCCCACACCGCCGCCCCACTCCAACCGGCCGGGAATCGGCCCGGTCGAGACCCTGACCCGTGGGAACGAGACCGTCACCCACACCCGCTGGACCTGGGGCACTGAAAGGACGCAACCGGCCCCGGCCCACATCTACTTCCTGCAGACCGACAGCAACGGCGGAACCGCCGTGGGCGGCCGGGTCAACACCGCCATCCTGAGCCACGCCGAACCGGATGAGGTTCAGGTGGTGACCAACCCGGTCAACCGCGGTCGTACGGCACTGGGCGTGCGGTTCGGAGACGACTGGTATTTCAGTTTCCACGGTCTGTCCGGCGGTGGCGGCGACTCCACAGGCATGATCGACGCGATCGCCGGCGAAGTCTATTGGTGGTCCGTCAACGCGAACCGGAACTACACGTGGACAGTAGGGGGTGATCTCAACGTCACGCCGGCCGGGTTCACGCAGCGTGGCACCAGCACCCTCGCCTACCTCTACGACAGCGAGGAAGCGACGCACCAGACCGGGTACGAGCTGGACTACGCGGTCGCCTCGCGTGATGTCGGTGCCGACTACCCGGCGTACCGGCTCGACGGCGCCGGTTCGGATCACTACCCCGTGCAGGTCGGCGGGGTGCGGGCCAGTGGCGAGGTCCTGCAGCCGCCGCTTCGCGAGGACATCGTGCTGGACCCCGCGGGCGATTCGACCACGTTCGGCGAGAACAGCACCGACAAGAACGGCTACCGGCTCCAGCTCTACGACGACCTGGTGGGCGAGCCGCTCCACACCGGCGCGCTGCCCTACGTCGAGATCGACGGCTCGCGGTACCGGAGGGACTTCGTGGGCGACCAGCGATCGGGCAACCTGCCCGATCCCGACCACGACGGTGTCTCCGGTGAACGGATCGACGAGATCATGGAGCGGGTGGACTGCACCGTCCCCGCCCTCCGCCCCAACATCGTGACGCTGCACGTCGGCCTGAACGACATGAACCAGCAGTGGGACCTGCCCAACGCGCCCCGCCGGGCCGGTGCCCTGATCGACCAGATCCTCGCGGACGCACCCGAGACCGTCGTCATCCTCGCCAGCGTCATACCGGCATCCAAGCCGGGCATGCAGCCCCGGATCGACGCCTTCAACGCCGCGCTTCCCGGGCTGGTGAAGGAGCGGCAGGACAAGGGCAAGCACGTTCTGCTGGCGCCCATGGACATGGTGCCCGTCGCCGAGGTCGACGGCGCGCATCCCAACGACGCCGGGTACCGCAAGATGGCCGAGGTGTTCGGCAACGCGATCTGGCGAGCCCATTACCTCGGCTGGATCAAGGACCCCGTTTCCGGCAACGGACAGGAGTGCCCCGCCGAGTCCGAGTCCGGGAGCAAGGCCGGTCCCGGCTGGCGCTCGCTGGGAGTCGTCGCCCCCGGCATGACCAGCCCCGAAGGCCGCACCGACCTCGCCGACTTCAACGGCGACCAGCGCGCCGACTATGTGCGCATCCCCGACGAAGGCCCGATGCGCATCGCCCTGAACACCCACGCCAAGCCCGGGAAACCCCACTGGGTCGAGGTGAGCACCGGCATCACGGTGGACGACGCCGAGCGGTTCAGGTTCGCCGACCTCAACGGTGACGGCCGTGACGACCTTGTGCTGATCAACAGCTCCTCTGACGGATGGCTGGTCTACCAGGAGAACAAGGGCGTCAAGGACGGCAGGATCACGTGGAACGAGTTCGCTGTGAGCATCAAGGTCGGGGTCACCGGCGTCCGCCGCGAAGCCGTCCGGTTCGCCGACGTCAACGGTGACGGCCGCGACGACTACCTGAGGGTCGGCGACAGCGGAGCTGTTCACGCCTACCTCAACCTGCCGACCGAGGACGGCTGGTACCGCTGGGAGGAGGTGCTGAACTGGGCCCCCGGAGTCTCCTACGGCTCCCGCGACAAGCTGCGCCTCGCCGACGTCAACGGGGACCGCAGGGCCGACTACCTGATGGTGGGCGGCGACGGGTCCGTGCACGCCTACATCAACAACGGCCTGGAAGGCACCGGCCCCGACGGACGTCGCTTCACCGAGCACCTCGATTTCGTGAGGGCGACGGGCTATCCGGGGGACAAGTCCGCGTTCCGGGACATCAGCGGGGACGGAAAGGCGGACTACGTCCTGGTCTACGGCGGCGGCTCGGTCCGCGCGTGGCTCAACCGGGGAGGCAACACCTGACACGGTGAAGGCAGAGCCCGTGACGGGTTCGGCGCTCCGGCGTCGACCACGTCGGCGGGTGACGGGGGCCGCCCCTCGGCGGTCCCCGCTCAATCCCGTGTCCCGAGCGACCAGGTCCTGCGACGCGGTCACGGGGTGTAAGGCAGTTGTGGGACGCAGTGCGCCTAGGGGCAGGGACGAAGTTTTTTGCCTGCTGCTGCACTCCAAGGAAGTGGCGGCCGAGGTCGCGCCTCCGGGGGTACCCGAGATTGAGCAATCCGCAGGCGTTACACGTACCCCTTGCCGAGTGCACTCGGTGCGTAGAAGGCGAACGGAGATCAGGACGTGGTGAGGAAGCTGTCGCGTGGCGTCGCGCTGGCTGCGAGCCTGGCTGTCCTGCCCTTGATGGCGGCGTGCAGTGGTGGTGACGGTAGTGACAAGGCCTCGGGCAAGGAGACGGACGAGTCCAGTCCTGTCGCCGCGGTGGTCGCGCCGGCCAAGGTTGAGGTGATCGCTCAGCTCACGGGGTGCAAGGTGAAGATCCGGACCGAGGCGGAGGAACTGCGCGAGGGCGTGTGTCAGACCGCTGAGGGGGACTACCTCATCACCACCTTCCCCAAGGACGAGCTGAAGGAGGTGTGGCTGGAGTCCGCCGCCATCTACGGCGGCAAGTACCTGGTCGGCCCGCGCTGGGCCATCTCCGCCAAGCCCGACGTGCTGGAGCCGTTGAAGGCCAAGGTGGGCGGCACGATCCGGGACCTGAGTCAGCCGAGCGCCTCGTAGTCGCTGAGGGCGTACGCCTCCTCGTCGTCGATCGCGTCCTCCTCCCGGTCGATGGAGATGCTGGTCGGACGGCCGTCCTTCGCGTACTCGACCTCCACGACGTCGGCGCCCTCTTCCCGTGCCGTCTCCGCCTTCTTCAACAGCCCGGCGATGGTGGGAACTTCGGACAGTTCCTGCTCCACCACCCGTCGGCCGCTCTCGTCGACCCCGGCGGCCTCCACGATCTTCCCGTCCCGGACCGTCACCTTGAACGTCCCGATCAGTGACCGCTCCCCCTCGCTCGACTTCAGCGTGTAGCTGTACGCGGAGGGCTCCTCCCAAGCGGGCGCCGAGCCCTTCGTCGTCGTCGGCCCCTTCGCCGCCGTCGACTCCTCCCCGCACGCGGAGAGTGCCCATATCAATGTTCCGGCCATCACAGCGGTGGGCAGAGCACGGTGACGGACTCGTACGGCAGTGGTCGTCGGCATGGTGGTGGCCCCCTTCGAAGACGCTGTACCTCTGAGACGCCGGGCGGGCCGGCAACGTTCGGCGGGGTTGCCGCCGACACGCGTTCCAGCTGTGGCGGCCGGAAGGCTCTGTCCGGGGACGGGCAACGGGCAGGATGGCCTCATGACGAAGCTGTCCGTACGTTCGGTCCGTCGTGCCTCCTCTGGTTCGGTGCTGTCGTTGTGGTCGCAGGACTCCGTGTTGTCGATCGGGTCGGTCGGATCGGTGCTCTCCGTGGGATCCGTCGGTTCGGCCTTGTCGGTCGGTTCGATCGGGAGTGCCCTGTCGGTCGGCTCGATCGGTTCCTCCCTGTCGCTGATCTCAACCGGGTCGTGGCTGAGTACAGGGTCGTTGTTCTCCGCGCAGTCACGGTGGTCGGTGCTGTCGTGGCGTTCCAACGGTGGCTTCATGGCCGTCGGAGCGGTGGGGGTGGCGGCCGGAGGCGCCCTGCTGTTGGCCCGGCTGCTGCACAAGGCTGAAACCGTCACCCCATGACAACGTTCTATGGAACCCGCTCACGCCCTGCGCCAGGCCGGGCTCGTCGGTGATCGACGCCCGGTGCTTCTGCAGCGCGGCCAGGTCGTGGTTGTCGAACGCGGAGTTCTCCGGCCACTTGACCGAGCCGAGGAAGAGCAGCTGCCTGGACACCGGCTGCCGGTCGGCGCCCACCAGGTCGATCTCGACAGCGTTGCTGCGGGTCCAGTAGGCGCCGATCGCGGGGGCGGCGGGCAGGTGCCCGTCCGGCAGGAGGCGGGCGAGGGATTCCCGGACCAGGGGTTCGATCGCGCGGCCCCGCCAGCTCGTCCACCGCTCCTTGATCCGGCCCAGCGTGAGATCTCCCCGCATCCGTTCGATCTCCGCCATGTGCGGATCCAGGAACGTGAGCAAGAACCGCAGGTCGGCGGCGGCTCTGGTCGATGGTGGGGCGACTGTCAGCCCCGTACAACGCAAGAACCCCACTTCGCATTGAGCGAAGTGGGGTTCTTGTACTGGAGCGCCGGGCAGGCCTTGCACCTGCATTTCCCCGCAGGAAGCGGGGCGTCTTTCCTTGGACCACCAACGCATTGAGTACTACCGAAGTTTGTGTTCCGGTGAGCGGCTCGTGATCAACTATAGCGGATCTTCAGGGGGGTTGCATCCCGGCTTCCGGCCGACCGGGATCCGGCGGCTCCGGCGGGATCCGGCGGGATCCGGGTCAGAGCAAGTACGCCTGCGGGGCGTACTCGACGCGGAGGTACTTGGCGTTTCGCTCGCCCAGGGCCTCGCGGAGGATGGGTTCTGCGGTGTTGGGGTCGTCCACGCCGATCTCGATGAAGCCGGTGCCGTCCAGGCCGGCCTCGCGCAGGTTGAAGGTGCCGTCCCAGCGGCTCATGTCCTCGCTGATGAGGTCGAGGAGGGTGTTGAGGTCCTTCTCGTTGATGTCGCGGTCGTGGAGGCGTATGGTCACGCCCTTCTCGGCCGCTTCGCAGACGGCGGTGTCGAAGGGCTTGGAGGGGATGCGGTAGACGTCCAGGGTGGCTGTCTCGTCGTCCAGGGCCATGCCGGTGTAGATCGCGGAGTGGCGGCCGGTGGCCAGCTTGTCCACGTAGCCCAGGGTGCGGTCCAGAGGGGTCTCCTCCGGGAAGCCGTCCCTGGCGTTTCCGGTGAGGCTGCCTTTCGGCTGGGTGCCGTGGCAGATCCTCGAAGGGGACGATACGGCCTCCACATTCTGGGCGTCGGCCGCTGATCCCTGGAGGGTGCCGAGGGCCACCAGGGCGGTGGCGATGGATACCGCTGCGCTGGTCCTTGCGTGCGTCCGGCCGCCCATGTGTGCCTCCCGGTCCATTCGTGCGCCGCGCGGGTCTCCGTGTCGGCGGGACCGCGATCGGTACTGAGACGTGGGAGACCGCCCAAAGGTTCGCCGCGTGGGGCAGGCCGTCTGGGCTGTCACGGCTGTCACAAGCGGGGCGGTCGTCCTGTCCTCATTGCGGACGGTCTCTGTTTGGAGGAGTACATGAGCGCTCAGCACGCACACCTGCCGCCGGGCATCGAGGTGATCACGACCCTGCCGGAGGCGGCGGCCCTGATCCCGGGCGGTGCCGAGGCCAGGAGCGTCCGGGTCACCCTGCCGCCCGGTGACCCCGGCGCGCCGCCGCACCGGCACCCCGGGCCGCTCTTCGGCTATGTGACCGAGGGCGAGATCCTCTTCGAGCTGGAAGGGCAGCTGCCCCGGGTCCTCAAGGCCGGGGACGCCGTGTTCGAGCCCGGGGGCGACGTGGTCCACTACCAGGGCGCCAACAACCTCCCCGACGCACAGTCGCAGCTGGTCGTGACCATGTTCGCGCCGCCGGGTGCCCCGCTTCTGACCGTGCTCAGCGCGGCGGAGCTCGCCGAACGGCGACACCTACGGGTTGCCCACCAGCCATGACGCGGGTGCCGACCGGGGCCCGTTCGCGCGGGCCCCGGCGGCATGCATGACCGACTACTACCTCAGTAGCCCACCCGGAACGTCGCGTCCGCACGTTCCGTCGTCGTCGAGATCGGGTCGATCCGCAACGCGTATCCGCTGTGGCGGATGTAGCGCGTCGGGTTGTTGAACGAGCGGAAGGAGGACCACGTCGAGTCCGCGAGGCCGGAGACGCGGGTGAACGTGGCGTCGGCGGCGAAGGTCGATGTGCCGTCGTTCGCGTCGAGGCGGAGGTTGTAGTTGTAGTGGCGGAGGTAGCGGGTCGGGTAGTTGACCGACTGGAAGGAGACAGAAGACGAGTCCGCCAGGCCCGGGACCAGTTTCCACTGGGAGTCCGGGAACGGGTCGAAGGGGTACTCGTCTATGCGGCCCACGAAGCCGCTGTGGCGGACGTAGCGGGACGGGTAGTTGTAGGACTTGAGGCGGTTCCAGGTGGGGGCGCCCCACTTGGTCAGCAGGTTGCTGTACTCGGTCGACGTGATCGGTTGGATGCCGCAGTGCTTGGAGTTGAGCGGCTGGGTGTAGAGCTTCTGGTCGAGTGCCGTCCAGGTGCCGGCGGCCAGGTCGCTCGACTGCCAGACGTAGAAGACGCCGTTGGGGGTGTATGTGTCGCCCCAGAGGTACCAGGAGCTGGAGGTCAGGGACTTCACCACCGTCGGGGCCTCTGTGCCGCCGTGGGACGCCGCCGTGCTGAACGGGGTGAAGCTGCCGGGGGTGAGGGTCGTGGAGCGGGCGCCCACCAGGGTCTGGTTGACCTTGTGGTAGAGGTAGTTGACGCCGTTCACGCCGACCGTGAGGTTGCCGTCGATGATGTCGTAGCCGGGGTCGAAGAAGACCTGGGGGCTGGTCGTCGTGACGAAGTCGGTCGTGTAGCTGACCATGATGACGTTGTGGCCGCTGCTGTTCACCGAGGAGTAGAGAATGCCGTACTGGCCGCGTGCGGCGTCCCAGTAGGCCTCGGGGGCCCAGCTGTGGGTGGTGGTCATGTTGTGCAGCTTCAGCAGGCGGTAGCCGGTGAAGGTGCGCAGGTCGGTGGAGTCCCAGACGTGGATGTACACGCTGTTGCGGGTCCAGTCGGTGCCCGAGAGGTCCGTCGCGAGGACCACGAACGTACCGTCCTGCTTGCGCATGACGAAGGGGTCGCGGAGGCCACCGGCGCCGAGGGTCGGGGTGACCACGGGGGCGTTCTGGTTCAGCGGGGTCCAGTTCAGGCCGTCCTGGCTGACGGCCAGGTGGAGGCCGTAGTTGGCCTCCAGCATGGTGTTGGACTCGGTGAAGTAGACCATCGCGTACGCCGAGTCGGCGGCGTGGGCGGTGCCGGCGCCGAGGGTCAGCGCGCCGGTCGCGGCCAGGGGGACGGTCGCGGCCATGCCGAGGAACGTACGGCGGGAGAACCCGCTCGCGTCCGGAGCGGTTCCGTTCACAGGGGTCACGGGGCTCACGTCTGGCTCCACTTCTGGTTGTTCTGACCGTTGCAGGACCACAGAACGAGCTTCGTGCCGTTCGCGGTGGCGGCGTTGTAGGCGTCCAGGCAGAGCCCGGAGTTGACGTTGACGAGCGTGCCGTCGCTGTTCACGTTCCACTGCTGGTTGGTGCCGCCGTGGCAGTCCCAGATGACGACGCGGGTGCCGTTGGAGGTGCCGCGGTCCCAGGCGTCCAGGCACTTGTTGCCGTACACGACGAGTTCCTTGCGGGAGGTGTACGTCCAGGCCTGGTTCTGGCCGCCGGTGCAGTCCCACAGCTGGGCGTCGGTGCCGTTGGTGATGGTGTTGTCGTTGATGTCCGCGCAGCGGCCGGAACCCGTGCCGGTGATCAGCGTGCCGTTGGTGCCCGGCAGCGGTCGTACGACGATGCCTTCGAGGGTCGGGGCGCCGGAGAACGCGATGGTGTTGGCGCTGCCCTTCGTCAGTGACATGGCGACGGAGATGTTGCCGGGGGACGAGCCGGTCGGCGGGAAGGAGACCTTCGTCGGCGTCTGGCCGTTGACGGTGAGCGTCCCGACGCGGGCCGACGACGTGTTGTTGGTGTAGGAGACGTCGACCGTGTTCAGGCCGGTGTTTCCGGCGACGACTCCCGAGAAGCTCGACGTGCCGGTGTACGTGCTCGACGACTGCTCGGTGCCGCCCTTGACCGTGAGCATCACGGAGGTGCCCGCCGGGACGCTGGTGGTGTAACTGGTGCCGGGCGTACCGACGTTCGTACGGCTCCACAGGTTGCGGACCGTCGCGGCCGCGTTCGTCAGGCCGAGGTCGGACCAGCGGACGGTCATGTTCTGCGTGGTCGAGGTGCGGTTGAGGAGGACGACCGCGCGGTTGCCGCTCCCGGAGAGGACCTTGCCGTACACCTGCAGGCCGGTGGTGTCCTCGGCGACCTTGACGCCCTGTTGGCCGCGGGGGTCCTGGTCGACGGCGATGACCTCGGGGTTCTTGAGGATGTTCGCCGTCTCGGTGGTCATGGTGGAGAGGTCGTTGCCGGCGAGCAGCGGGGCTCCGGAGACCGCCCACAGGTTCATGTGGGTGCGGTCCTGGGCGGCGGTGAGTCCCATGCCGATCATCAGCATGTCGGGGTCGTTGTAGTAGCCGGTGTGCTGGGCCGTGGGGTGCACGTTCCGGTCGTAGTTCGTCAGCATGCCGGCGTACGTCAGGCCCTGGCCGTGGTAGAAGATGTCCGTGTTCGTCCGCCACATCGGGCCCATGCCCGGTGCCCAGTTCCAGGGGTTGGAGTAGCCCCAGTTGCACAGGGAGAGGGCGAGGGGACGGCCGGTGGTGGCGGTCGCGGTGGCCACGGCGTCGCTGATCGCCTGGTAGGTCGTCTTCGGGTCGAGGCCCTCGGCGTCACCGCCGCACCAGTCGACCTTCACGAAGTCGAAGCCCCACTTCGAGAACTGCGTCATGTCCTGGACGTAGTGGCCCTCGCTGCCACTGCCGGGCGCGGCGGGGCGGCCGGTGGGGAAGTAGTAGCCGCAGCCGTCCTTGCCGGCGTCGGTGTAGATGCCCGCCTTCAGGCCCTTGCTGTGGATGTAGTCGGCGATGGCCTTCATGCCGCCGGGCCACTCGGCCTCGTCGATGGTGATGTTGCCCGCGCTGTCGCGGGTGCCCTGCCACCAGCCCTCGTCGATGTTGATGTACTCGTAGCCGGCCTCGGGCAGCCCGGCCGCGACGAACGCGTCGACCTGCTGCTTGATCACGTTGTAGTCGACCTTCGCGGCGAAGGCGTTCCAGGAGGCCCAGCCCATCGGGGCTTCGGGGACCGGGATCTGACGATCCGTCACTGCCACTGGTGCGGCGTTGAGCTCGGTGACGGGTGCGGCGGTGTCACTCGACGGCTGCGCGAAGAGCAGGGCGGCCGCCGCGGTCGTCGCCAGGGCGAGGGCCCGTACGGCGGCCGTTCTGCAACGGCGCTTGAAGCCCACGGAGTTGGTGCGGGGAGGGGGGGACATGCGGCTCCTTCGATGGATATCCGGGGGTCGATATCTCGAACAAGGATCGGCTCGCCGAACATAGTGGCTGGCCGAAAGTAGAGCCGGGAGAGAAGGAAGTCAACGGCTGTGACACGGGTGGTTTTTGAACCGGTCACAAAGCGAAGACGCCGAGCCCGGAAGGGCTCGACGTCGAGCTTCGGCGGTCGGGTCTTATGACGGGAACACGGACACGCCGAGTCGGGGAGCGCTGGATCGACAAGAGTCGCGGACGGCTCACCACGAAGTCGGCCAACGAACTCGCTGACGCGGTGCTGGCGACCGGGTCTCTGGACTGGTTGCGTACAGCGCTCGGTGAGAAGCGGAGTTGATGTCGGCCCGGTAGTCGGGGCAGGCCCGGCGAGACGCTCGGCCGGGAGTGCCCGGCCGAGCGCTTGTCGTGGTCGTATGCCGCTACGCCGACTCAGTCCTGCCCGCTACTGCGTCGCCGTCGGCCTCCTCGACGCCGTCGTCGCCCCCTCCACGTCCGTCAGCGGGCGCAGCCGGTACGTGTACGCGTAGTCGCGGTTGGCGAAGAGCTTGTACTCGTCGTGGGTGTGGGCGCCCCAGCTGTTGTCGCCGCCGACTCCCATCTGGCGGTGGTTGACGCGCAGGACGACGGTGTCTCGGGGGGTGAGGTGGTAGTCGTGGCGGAGGCCCGTCGACAGGTCCTCCGGGGTGAAGTACGAGGCGTTGATCTCGATCAGTGAGTCGCCGGAGACCAGCAGGCCCACCCCGTCGCGGTCGGTGACGGCGGCCCAGCGGACGTCGGTCTTGTTGCCGTTCTCCTGGGGGCGGATGTAGCCGGACCACTGGTCGGCGACCTCGCCGGAGTAGAGGCCCACGTCGGTGCCGTTGTTGCGGTCCCAGTGGTTCTCCTCGGGGCCGCGGCCGTAGTAGTGCAGGCGGTCGAGGCGGCGGTTGAGGAGGAGCAGGTTGCCGATCTCGGGGATGTAGGGGAGGGAGGCCGCGCCCGGGTGCAGGGTGTTGTCGACCCTGATCTCGGCATTGCCGAACACCGTGTAGGTGGTGGTGTACGTCGACTCGGCGGTCGTCGGGAGCGTGCCGCTGACCTTGATCTCCACGGCCCGTTCGCCGAGGGCGCGCACGGTCACGCCCGTGACCTTGCGGTTCGTGCCCGCGTCCCGCCAGGTCTGGTTGCGGGTGTGCTGTCCGTTGCCGTGGTCGTTGTCGGTGGGGGCCCGCCAGAAGTTGGGCACGGGGCCGGAGGCGATCAGCCGGGTGCCGCCTGCCTTGTACGACGTGATCGTGCCGCTCGCCTTGTCGACGGTGACGGAGAAGCGGCCCGGGTAGCCCTTGCCGGTGACCATGACGGCCTCGGCGCTCTCCTCGTACGTGAGGACCGGGACGTCGGCCAGCGGTACGGGTGTCACCGCCGGGCTGCCCGCGTCGACCGGCAGCTGCTGCCGGGCCACCTCGAAGCCGGACCTGGCCCACGGGGTGGCGTCCTTGGTGGTGAAGGAGAGCTCGAGGAAGTACTCGGTGCCGGGTGCGGGGGAGGAGGGGAGGCGGAAGGGGACGGTGATGTCCTTGGTGGAGAGGGGGCCGATGTCCAGCTGGGCGCGGGTGAGGCGGCCCTGCTGGACCTTCTTGCCGTCCGCGACCAGGGTCCAACTGCCGTCGAGTTCGCGGAGGTTGGTGAAGAGGTACTCGTTGGTGAGGGTGACCGTCTTCGAGGTCAGGGTGTCGCCGGAGGCCGGTTTCGCGTGGACGGCCTGGTAGATGCGCTTGACCTCGGCCGCCTTGCCGGTGTGGCCCCGGTCGGCCTTGACGATGCCGTCCGCGACGAACGCTCCGTCGTTGGGGTTGTCGCCCCAGTCACCGCCGTACGCGAAGAACGAGCGTTCCTTCGCGAATCCCTCCTTCTTCCGCTCCGTCACCTCGACCGTCGCCGCGTCGAACCAGAACCGCACCCCGTCGTCGCCGGGCCCACGGCCGTCGGAGGCCAGCTCGGCCCCGGTCAGGGCGCGCGCGTACACATGGGCCCGCCGGATCGTGCCGCTGAACTCCCGCGTCGGGTTGTCCGTGTCGGTGCCGAGCGCGAGCGGCGCGGTGTTCACGCCGGGCCGCCGGGTCGTGGTGCGGGTCGCCTTCACCTCGCCGTCGACGTAGAGGGTGAGGGACCCGGCCCCGGCGTCGAAGACACCGGCCACGTGGTGTTCGCGGCTGGTCCAGCCGTCGGCCGGGAGTCCCCAGCTGACGCTGACCCACTGGCCGCCGCCGTGGATGAAGAACTCGATGCTCTGGTTGGACTGCTTCAGCGCGTACTGCGTGTCGCCCTTGGCGATGATCGGCTGGTGGCCGCCGGTGACATGCGGGGTGACCCAGGCCTCCAGCGTCAGGGAGCCGGTGAGGTCGAGGGCCGGGTCGCGGGTGAAGCCGGTGGCGCCGGAGAGGCCCTTGTCGCGGCTGAACGTTCCTGCGGCGGTGAGGAGCTGACCTTGCAACCCGCTGGGGCCGGCATCGGTGAACACCTTCAGCCGCGGGATCGGCCAGGTCAGCGACTGGTCGACGAAGTCCCAGATCCAGCCGCCCTGCAGGACGGGGTAGCGCCGGATGAGATCCCAGTACTTCTTGAAGTTGCCGGTCGAGTTACCCATCGAGTGCGAGTACTCGATCATCACGTACGGCCGGGTGTCCGAGGTGTCCTTCGCCCGCTGCTCGACCCGCTGCGGACTGTCGTACATCTCCGAGCGGATCTGGCTGATCGTCGGCCGGTCGTCGCCCTCGTACTGGATGACGCGGGTCGGGTCGTACGACTCGATCCAGTCGCGCATGGCGACGAAGGTGGAGCCGCCGCCCGCCTCGTTTCCGAGGGACCAGATGACGACGGAGGCGTGGTTCTTGTCGCGGTGGACCATGTTCCGGGCGCGGGCCACGCAGGCCGTCGTCCAGTCGGCGTTGTTTCCGGGGAAACGGTCCCGGATGCCATGGGTTTCCAGGTTCGTCTCGTCGACGAGGTAGAGCCCGTACTCGTCCGCCAGCTCGTACCAGAGCGGGTTGTTCGGGTAGTGCGAGGTGCGGACGGTGTTGATGTTGAGCCGCTTGATGATGCCCATGTCCTCGACCAGGTCGGCGCGGGTGAGCGCCATGCCCCGGTCGGGGTGCATCTCGTGCCGGTTGGTGCCCCGGAAGGAGACGGGCTGCCCGTTGATCCGCATCAGCCCGTCCTTGAGCGCGAACTCGCGCAGGCCGACCCGGTGGGACAGGGTCTCGACGACCTTGCCGCGCGGGTCGCGGAGGCGGAGCACGGCCGTGTAGAGGGTGGGGTGCTCGGCCGACCAGAGCTCGGGTGAGGGGACAGACCTGCTCGCTTGTACGGTCACGTCCTCGCCGGTCGCGGAGGCGGCGACGGCCACGGACTGGACGAGGGGACGCGACCAGACGGCGTGGCCCCGGGCGTCGTAGAGCTGGGTTTCGACCGAGTACGACCCCTCGTGCCCGGCCTCGTACGCGCGGACGCTCGCGGTGACGGACAACTCGGCGCTCGTGTAGCCGTCGCCGAGCGGGGTGTCCAGCTTGAAGTCGCGCAGGTGCACGGCGGGGGTGGAGTAGAGGTAGACCGAGCGGAAGATCCCGCTCAGCCGGATCATGTCCTGGTCCTCCAGCCAGTCGCCGTCCGAGTACCGGTAGACCTCGACCGCGATCTGGTTCGTGCCCGGCTTGAGGTGCTCGGTGATGTCGTACTCGGCCGGGTCGTACGAGTCCTCGTGATAGCCGACGAGTGCGCCGTTGATCCACACGTAGTGGGCCGACTTGACGCCCTCGAAGTGCAGGAAGGTACGGCGGTCGCCGGCCGTCCAGTCCTTGGGGAGGTTGAAGCTGCGCCGGTACTGGCCGACGGGGTTGTAGCGGGTCGGCGCGTTCGGCGGCTGCGCCTCCTCGCCGAGGCCGTTCGGGCCCCACCACGGGTAGGTGATGTTGATGTAGATGGGGAAGTCGTAGCCGTGCAGCTGCCAGTTCGACGGCACCGGGATCGTGTCCCAGTCGCTGTCGTCGACGTCCGTCCGGTAGAAATCCTCGTCCCGGTCGCCCGGCCGGTCCACGTACGCGAACTTCCACTTGCCGTCGAGGCTCAGCCGGTACGGGGAGCGGGTGCGGTCGCCGGTGAGCGCCTGTCTGACGTCCGCGTACGGCATGAGGGTGGTGTGGGGCGGTTCGGCGCCGACCTGGAAGAGCGCCATGTTGCCGGACCACTCGGGGGTGCCGTCGGCCTTCGCCTCACTGCGGGGGACCGCGTACGCGTCGCCGCCGGTGAGGGCCAGGGTGCCGAGGAGGGCGGCGCCGCCCTCCAGCAGTCGACGGCGGCTTACGGGGTGCGGGTGCGGGTGGTGCATTGCCGGGGCCTTCCTCGCGACGACATGGGGGGTGCATCTACTGAGGAGCGTCGGTTGCTGTCCGATGTTGTTGAAAAACCGGGCCCACCCTAGGACTTCGAACAGAAGCGGATCAATGACTCTGTCGGACTTTGTGCGGTCGTGAGGGTGGGAGCGGTCGTGCGGGTGGAGCCGTGACGCCACCTGGGGGCCCGCCCTGGTGTCGCCCGGCCGCCGCCCCTCCTGCCGCTTACGGTGCCCCCATGGTGGCGGGTGTGGCGTGGGCGTTGTGTGCGGCGGTGTGCATGGGTACGGCGACGGTGCTGCAGGCGCTGGGCGCGCGACGGGCGGCGGCAGCGGAGGCGGCCGGGGGTGCGCGCGGCCGGGGGCGGACCGTGGTCGAGGTCCTGCGCGGCTGGCCCTTCCTTGCCGGGGCGGGCCTGGACACGCTCGGTTTCGCGGCGCAGGTGGTGGCCTTGCGGCTGGTGGCGTTGTTCCTGGTGGAGGCGGCGGTCGCCGCGTCGCTGGCGGTCACGGCGGTGGTCGGCACGGCCGTGCTGGGGCTGCGGTTGCGGCGGGCCGAGTGGGGTGCCGTGGCCGTCGTGTGCCTGGGGCTGGCGACGCTCGCGGTGGCCGCCGGGCGCGCGGGCGACGGACACGGGGACACCGGGCTGCGGGTGGCGGTGCTGGTCGCGTCGGTGCTGGTGGTGGCGGGCGGCTGGGTCGTGGGCGGCCGGCTGCGGCGGGGCCGGGCCGTCGTGCTGGGCGGGGCGGCGGGCCTGAGTTTCGGCCTCACCGCGATCGCCGTACGCCTGCTGCCGGACGCGACCGTCCCCGCCGTCCTGGCCCAGCCGTCCGCGTACGCCGTGGTCGTCTCCGGCCTCGGCGGCTATCTCCTCCTCGTCCAGGCCCTCCAGTCCGGCTCGGTGACGGCGGCCACGGCGGCGATGGTGATCTGCGAGACCGTCTGGCCGGGCGTGTTCGGGGTGGCGTGGCTCGGCGACGCGACGCGGGACGGGTACGGGTGGCTGGCCGTCGTCGGGTTCGTGGGCTGTGTGGGGGGCGGGGTGGCGTTGGCGCGGTTCGGGGAGGCGGGGGAGTCCGGGGACGCCGGGGGTTCCGGGAGGCAACCTCCGGGGCGGTCGGCGGCGACAGAGGGGTGAAGCAAGGGCACGTGAAATCCCGCCCCCACCAAGGGAGTTCACCATGCGCACCCCACACACCCATATCGCGAGACTGCTCACCGTGGTCACCGCCGTCCTGGCCGTGCTGCTCGCACCCGGCCTGACCACCCCGTCCGTCGCTCAGGCGGCGAACGACCGGTCCGCTCAGGCTCAGCAGACGGAAGCCCGGGCCGAGGCGGCGGTCACCGCCGCCGCGGCCGTCTGGAACCCGCCCTCGAACCTGGTCCAGCCTCTGGGCGAGGTCTGGAATCACGTCGAGTCCACGTACGGCAACCTGTACGGCTTCCGCAACTACGGCTGGGACCAGATCATGGCCAACCGCGGAAGCGTCAACTACTGCGTCCGCTGGGAGTCGGACCAGCCGGTCAGCACCGCCCTGCGCGACCAGATCCACGCCGCGCTGAAGAAGCAGTTCGGCAAGTGGATGGCGGCGATGGTCGACAACGGCGCCGGTCACAACGCCTGGCCGTACACCAACGTCCCCGTCAACATCGTCGGCTGGGCGGTGAAGAACCGCTCCACCCTCCAGTGGAGCGACAACTCCGTCGACATCTACACCAACATGCTGGACGGCGCCGGAGCCCCGCAGTGCGCTCCCGACTGCGGCCGCTTCTTCCACCAGGACGGCAACTACTCCCGCTGTCCCGGCGGCGCCGCCCGCCACTACGACCAGTCCCTCTGGCTCACCGAGGGCTTCGGCGGCGGCGCCGGCGGCGACTGGGGGCAGCGGATGGGCCGCTCCTACTTCACCGGCGCCCTCAACCAGGAGAACATCCACATCTACCTGCACGAGGTCGGCCACACCTTCGGCCTCGACGACTTCTACGACTGGACCCCGACCGGCCAGTGCTGCTTCCTGATGAAGGCCGGCAGCGCCACCCAGATCACCGAGTTCGACAAGTGGATGTTCCGCGACTTCTGGCGCCACATGAAGTCCCGCTACGGTTTCTGAAACTCACCCTTCACCGACGTTCGCGGGGCCATGACACATGTCATGGCCCCGCCGTGAAGATGATCGTCCACGAGAAGGATGTAGAGCGCACCGGTAGTTCGTGACAATCGCCTGACAGGGCCCGGGAGTTGACCGGCCGGGGCCATCGGAACGTCAGGCACGTCACGAACGTCAGAAACGAGGGACAAGCCGTGCGTATCAAACGTCTCGTCGGGACCGCTCTGGGCACCACACTCCTGCTCGTCACGGCGGCGCCGACCGTGTCGGCCGCGCCCGGAACCGCGACGACGGCCCCGGCACCCACCGGGCTGGACCGGGCCGAGCTGCGCGACACGCTCGACGCGATCCGCGAGGCCGGGATGTACGGCACGTACTCGTCGGTGCGTGACGGCCGGGAGCGCTGGACCGGCGCGTCCGGGCTGGCCGACGTGGACACGGGGCGCAAGGTCACGCCGAACATGCGGCACCGTATCGGCAGCATCAGCAAGACGTTCACGTCGGTGGCGATCATGCAGCAGGTGGAGCGGGGCCGGATCAGCCTCGACGCACCGGTCACGGACTACGTCCCCGAGCTGTTCGACGGGAGCGGCGCCGACCGGGAACGCGGCGACGCCATCACCGTACGCATGCTCCTCAACCACACCAGCCACATCGGCGACTACGTCCTCGGCGCCTTCCCCTCCCTCGCCCAGAACTCCACCACCAGCCTCGACGACGGTCGCTTCCGCTCGATCGGCCCCGAGGAACTGGTGCGGCTGGGCCTCGCCGCCGACGCCACCGGCAGCCCCGGCGCGCAGCCCGGCTCGTACTCCAACACCAACTACGTCGTCGCCGGCCTGATCCTGGAGAGGGTCACCGGCCAGAAGGCGTCGACGTACATCACCCGCAACGTCATCGACCGCGCCGGGCTGGACAACACCTCGTACCCGCGCACCCCGTACATCAAGGGCCCGCACGCCAAGATGTACGAGTCCTTCTACGGGCTCATCGACCCGCCCCGCGACTACAGCGTCTACGACATGTCCTGGGCCTACACCGCCGGTGCGATCGTCTCCACGACCGACGACCTCAACCGCTTCTACCGCAAGCTGCTCACCGGCGACCTCGTCAGCCGGGCGTCCCTCGCGGAGATGCAGCGCACGGTCCCGATGGAGGTCGCACCGGGCGCCGCCATCGACTACGGCCTCGGCATCTACACCCTCGACCTCCCCGGCTGCGGGCGTTTCTGGGGCCACGACGGCGGGGTCTTCGGCGCCGGCACCATCAGCCTCACCAGCGCGGACGGTAAGCGCCAGCTCTCCATGGGCTGGAACCTGATGAAGTACCAGCGCCTCAACGAGGACGGTACGGCCCTGGAGCCGAGCCCGATCGACGAGGCGATCAACGTCCATCTCGTCAAGGGGCTGTGCCCCACGCCGGACGAGGGGGAGGAGCCGGGCGCGGGTTCGGCGGAGGGCTCCGGGGCGGCGCTGAAGTCCGGGATCGCGGCGGCGGACGCCGGTCGGATCCTCCCGGACGGCCTGCTGGGCGTGGACCTGTCCACCGGGGGCCGACCGATGGCCCCGAACGGGTCCTGAACCCCCGGAAGTCCCTGAACTGAAGGCCGCTGGTGGGTAGAACGCTTTCGTAACCGCCCTCGCACCACAGGGAGAGTAGCGTTTTGCCCACCTTCGTCATCTTCGACCTGGAGTTCACGACCTGGCCGGGGGCCATGGAACAGGACTGGTCGGCTCCCGGCCAGTTGCGGGAGATCGTGCAGATCGGCGCGCTGCGGATGAGCGAGGAGTACTCCGTCGTCGAGGAGTACGAGACGCTGGTCCGGCCGGTGGTGAACCCGGGCCTCTCGCCGTTCTTCACCGACCTCACCGGCATCGACCAGCGGGCCGTCGACCTGGACGGCCTTCCACCCGCCCAGGCCCTGAGCGACTTTCTCGCCTTCTGTCAGGGCCAGTCCGTCCTCTCCTACGGCAACGACATGCTCGTCCTCGGCGAGAACATCGGCTGGGCCCGGGCCCGGGGCGAGGAGATCAAGCACAACGCCCTCACGCCCGGCTTCCTCAACATCCGCCCCTGGCTGAACGCCGTTGCCCCGGCCACGGCAGCCGCCAACTCGGGCCGGCTGTGGCAGGCGCTGGGCCTTCCCCGGCCCGCCCCGGGCGACGAACACTCGGCCCTCTTCGACTGCCACTCCATCGCGGCGGCGCTACGGCACCTGGCGGGGGCGGGGGTCACGTTGCCGACGGGTCTCCTCTGAGGGGTCCGGTCGGCTCGCGGGGCGGCGAGGGGTCCGGTCGGCTCGCGAGGCGGTCCAGCTCGTCGCCGATCGCCTCGCGCAGCTCGTCGTGGCGCGGCCCGAGCGCGTACCGGGCGTCGCTCCACCGCTCGCGGGGGTACAGCCATACCGGCCTGCCGACCAGCTCCGCCGGCTCCCACTCGTACCGGGGCCACACATGCGCGTGCAGAAACGGGTCCGTGTTCCCGAGGATCTCCAGATTGACCCGCCGGAACGCCGGATCCAGCCGCCCGCAGGCCCGCTCGACGGCCTCGCCCAGCCGGTCCATGTCGGCCAGAAACGCCTTCCGCTTCTCCCCCGGCAGCTCCGACAGCCGCCCCACTGCCGGGTCGTCCGCGAGCAGTACGCAGTACCCGGGCAGGAACTGCACGTCGCCGATCACCGCGAACCCTGCCGTGAGCCTCCGCAGCACCGTCGGGTTCCGGCTCCGAAGCGCGCTCCCGATCCGGTCGTTCCGCCAGTCCTCGGCCATGACCGGTGACTTTACAATCACTCTCCCACCGCCCAACTCGCAGTCATCCAGGAGCTGTTGTGTCCGACGAATCCGCACCCGCCGTCCGTGAACTCCGGCTGGTCGTCACGGCCGCCGACTACGACGCCGCGCTGCACTTCTACCGCGATGTGCTGGGTCTTCCCGAGCGGGCGGCGTTCTCGTCCGACGGCGGGCGGGTGTCGATCCTCGAAGCGGGCCGGGCGACGCTGGAGATCACCGATCCGAACCACGCGGCGTTCATCGACGACGTGGAGGTCGGCCGTCGCGTGGCCGGTCACATCCGGGTCGCCTTCCAGGTGGACGACTCGACCGCGACCACGGCGAAACTGGCGGCGGCCGGCGCCGAGGTGATCGCCGAACCGACCCGCACCCCCTGGAACTCACTCAACGCCCGCCTCGAAGCCCCCGGCGACCTGCAGCTGACCCTGTTCACCGAACTCGGCGACGCCTGACCGGGCGACGCCTGACCGGAGCGCACGGGGGTGTGTGAGGGCCGAGGACGTGTGACGTGAGGGCCGTCACCGGGACCGGCTTTGCATGATCATGCGTTGGCATGCATAATATTTCTATGTCCAAGGTCCTCACCTCTCTTCCGGCCGGCGAGCGCGTCGGCATCGCCTTCTCGGGCGGGCTCGACACCTCGGTCGCGGTCGCGTGGATGCGCGACAAGGGTGCCGTCCCGTGCACCTACACCGCCGACATCGGCCAGTACGACGAGCCCGACATCGCCTCGGTGCCCGGCCGCGCGAAGACCTACGGTGCCGAGATCGCGCGCCTGGTCGACTGCCGGGCCGCGCTGGTCGAGGAGGGCCTGGCCGCGCTGACCTGCGGCGCGTTCCACATCCGCTCCGGCGGGCGGGCGTACTTCAACACGACCCCCCTCGGCCGTGCCGTCACCGGCACGCTGCTGGTCCGGGCGATGCTGGAGGACGATGTCCAGATCTGGGGCGACGGCTCGACCTTCAAGGGCAACGACATCGAGCGGTTCTACCGCTACGGCCTGCTCGCCAACCCGCACCTGAGGATCTACAAGCCCTGGCTGGACGCCGACTTCGTCACCGAGCTCGGTGGCCGCAAGGAGATGTCCGAGTGGCTGGTCGCCCACCAGCTGCCCTACCGGGACTCGACGGAGAAGGCGTACTCCACCGACGCCAACATCTGGGGCGCCACCCACGAGGCCAAGACGCTGGAGCACCTGGACACCGGCGTCGAGACCGTCGAGCCGATCATGGGCGTCCGCTTCTGGGACCCCGAGGTCGAGATCGTCACCGAGGACGTGACGATCGGCTTCGACCAGGGCCGCCCGGTCACCATCAACGGCAAGGAGTTCGCCTCCGCCGTCGACCTGGTGATGGAGGCCAACGCCATCGGCGGCCGCCACGGCCTCGGCATGTCCGACCAGATCGAGAACCGCATCATCGAGGCCAAGAGCCGCGGCATCTACGAGGCCCCCGGCATGGCCCTCCTGCACGCCGCGTACGAGCGCCTCGTCAACGCCATCCACAACGAGGACACCCTCGCGCAGTACTACTCCGAGGGCCGTCGCCTCGGCCGGCTGATGTACGAGGGCCGCTGGCTGGACCCGCAGGCCCTGATGATCCGGGAGTCCCTGCAGCGCTGGGTCGGCACGGCCGTCACCGGTGAGGTCACCCTCCGGCTGCGGCGCGGCGAGGACTACTCGATCCTCGACACCACGGGCCCGGCGTTCAGCTACCACCCGGACAAGCTGTCCATGGAGCGCACCGAGGACTCGGCCTTCGGCCCGGTGGACCGGATCGGCCAGCTCACCATGCGCAACCTCGACATCGCCGACTCGCGCGCCAAGCTGGAGCAGTACGCCGGCCTCGGCCTGATCGGCACCGGCAGCCCCACCATCGGCGCCTCCCAGGCCGCCGCCACCGGGCTGATCGGCACCATGCCGGAGCTGCCGCAGGGCGGCGCCGAGGCCATCGCCTCCCGTGGCGAGGTCTCCGAGGAGGACGCGCTGCTGGACCGCGCGGCGATGGAGTCCGGCACGGACTGACACCGGTCCGCACCGGTTCACACCACGGAAAAGGCCGGCCCGACGCCCACCCGCGTCGAGCCGGCCTTGCGCTGTCTCTCGGAGAGATCAGGCATTCCCGTGCTCCCTCAACGCGTCGAGGATCCGGCCGGCCGTCAGCCGGATGTCGAACGAGGTGACGGAGGAGTAGGGGCTCTGTGCGAGGGTTTCTCGCCGAGCAGGCCAGCCTGGTCGGCTGTAGCTAGTCGTCCCCGTTGTTCCGGGGGCTGGAGTTCTTGTTCGCCTTGAGCACCAGCTGACTCACGACTTCGGTCGTCCTCGCCACGCCGCGTGCCCAGCCCGGAGCGTCGCCCCGCGCCGTCCAGTAGACGCAGACGCAGCCGCCGATGACGAGCAGGACGAGGGCGGACAGTATGAGTACGAGCACGGTGGTCATTCGCTCTCTGTGGGGGCCGTCGCCGGGGGGTTCTGGGCGACGAAGGAGCCGAGGCCGGGTTCGGTGTAGGTGAGGCCTTCCTTGCGCAGATTCTGGAGCACCTTCTGCGCGGTGGCGGTCGCGATTCCGAACTCGGCGATGATCTGCTGAACGGACGGCACCCGGGTGCGTGGCGGGTAGGTCCCGTCCTCGATCCGCTCGCGGATGACCTTGGCGACCTGCCGCCAGCGTGGAATGTCTGGTACGAACTGCATCACTACACCACCATGCCCATACTGAGGACACCAGTGCGATCCCTGATAGGCCCTAGTACACCACGGTCTACTGCCGCTACAGTGGGCACAGGAAACCCCCGCTACGGGTGCGAGCCGTCCGGGGGCATGGCCACCAACCGCGCAATCGACGGAGTTGATGACAGTGACCGACCTTATCGGTCGACTCCTCGCCTGGGTGAGCCTCGCGCTCAACCCCACCGGCGTCCACCGCCGCGTCGCCCGCCCCGGCGCGCATCCGCCTGCCCCGCTCGTACCCACCCTTCCGCCCCCGGTTCCCCACTCCACGCTGCCGGTCCACCGCAGCCCCTACGGCTTCCACGGCCGCCTCGATGGCGCCGCCACCGTCGCCGTACGCCCGTATGTCACCGCCATACCCGGGTCGTACTGGAGTCACGGGATGGAGGTGGCGGCCTGATGGCGGCGGCGGAGAGGGAAGAGGTGCGGCTGTTGCCGTGGGCCGGGGGCGAGGGGAAGCCTTGTTATCTCGTCACCGACGAGGAGGGCGGAGCGGTGTCCCGGCTGGCCGATGCCACGGAGGCCATCCAACTCGGCATGGGGGCGGAGCTTCTCGGCCATGCGCGCGAGGTGCTGCCCGACATGCCACGCGGTGAACTCCGTTTCCTGGCGGAGAGACTGACCGAGGCGCTCGGCGAGGCGCTTCGGGTCGCCGAGAGTCGTGGGCGGAGGCTTCGACAGCTCAACTGAAGGGCGGGCGGGCCCTATCGGCGTACCCGGTAGCGAGAACGTCGGGGGCTTCGGTGCGGCGGCCCTCGCCCATCTCGTACACACAGACCGGGCGCGCCGCCGAAACTCATCGCCGCGTGGGAGACCGCTCAGGCGCGCTGCCGCTGCCCCCGGCCGCTGCGCAGGAGGCTGACACCCGCGCCCAGCGAGACGACGCCCATGCCGACGGCCGTGGCAATGCCCTGCGCGCCGTCGACGACGAAGGGGGCGGCCGCGGCGACGGCGAGGTTGAACAGGAGCAGGAACCACAGGACGGGCTTCGAGCCGAGCAGGGCCTTCATGGGAATCTTCCTTCGCTGTCATGGCTGTCATCGCTGTCGTCAGTCATCGCTGTATGCGCCTGACCTGCGAGATCGGTCCGACCTCGTGACATCAACGATCCCGTTCGGCGGCCGGAGCCACGAGGGAGTGCCCTCCCGGAACAGGGGTGTAGCCTGCTACACCCTGGCTGTCAGGAGGGCGAGACGTGTGACTGAACACGACAGTGGTTCGTGGCCGCTCCGCCGTGACGCCTCCGGGGGTAAGGCCGGTGTCCGTGCTGCCGCCATCGGTACCACGGCCGCCGTTAACGGCCCGCGGGCACGGTCCTGAGCATGCGCATGCGCTGCTGCCTCTCCGCTCCCCTCGCCGCCCTGGCGGCGCTCCCCGCTCCCGGCGACCTCCTCCGCTCCGGCGCGCTCCTCACCCCCGCCGTACTCCGCTCCGCCCTCGCCGCGCGCAGCGAACGCCGTGTCCACCCCGACACGATGACGGCCCTCCACCTGGAACTGGTCACCCTCACCGAGACCAGCGCCGTCATCACCTGGTACACCGCCGTACCCGGCACCGACGACGGCTTCGGCCACCTGCTCCCCGCCGTCACCGAGGGCGAGGTCGTCTACGGCACCCACCCGGCCCACCTCAACCGCACCGCGGCGGAGGACCACCCCACCGCGCACCACTACGTGGAGCTCACGGACCTGGAACCGGGCCAGACGTACTACTACCAGGCCCGTTCGCGCGGCCGGGCCGCCGCACCGACCCCCCTGCACCTGGTCCGCGGCAACGCCGTGGGCACCTCCCTGCACGGCCTGGGCTCGTACGGAGGCCCGTACTCCTTCACCACCCCGCAGCCGCCCCCAGGCCGCCACCTGCTCTCCATCGCGCTCTGCAACGACCTGCACCTCGGCGAGACCACCGCCGGCCTGGTGGCCGGCGTACCGATGCTGCGCGGGGTCACGCAGCAACCCGGCCTCGACCCGTACCCGGAGATCATGAGCCGGGCCATGGTCGAGGAGGCCCAGCGGCGCGGGGCGAACCTGCTCCTCGCGGCCGGGGACATCTCGGCGGCGGGAGCGCTCCGTGACCTGGCCGAGGCCCGCCGCATCCTGGACGGATTCGGCACCCATGGACGGGACTACTTCGTCGTGCGCGGAAACCATGACCGCCCGCACCACCCCGACGACGCCTTCCGTGACGGATTCCTGGGCGGCGACGGGCCCGGCTACTTCGCCCGCGATCTGGGCGGGCTGCGCCTGATCGGCCTCGACACCTACGAGAAGGACGGCAACGGCGGCGACGCGGGCGGCCTCGGCGCCGGCCAGCTCTCTTGGTTCCAGGCCCAGTTGAGGGCGGACCGGGACCGGCCCACCATCGTCTTCGGCCACCATCCCCTCACCACGCGGGACTCCGTCTTCCCCATGGGCCGAGGCCAGCGCCTGGACCGCCGCCAGGCCCGTTCGATAGTCGACGCCTACGCGTCCGCTCCCGGCGTCTTCCTCCACCACGCCGGCCACACCCACCGCAACAAGCGCACCGTCCTGACCAGTGCCCCGCACGTCACGCAGCAGGAGGTCAGCGCGGTCAAGGACTACCCGGGCGGCTTCTGCCTCCTCCGCGTCCACACCGGCGGCTACGCCCTCAACTACTACAAGAACAGCAGCGTCCCGGCCCGCGCCTGGGTCGAACGCAGCCGCCGCACGGCGGGCGGCCTGTGGCCCCACCACGCCCTCGGCCGCTCGGTCACGGACCGTAACAGCATGCGGCGCCATGACCTGTCCGGCGTCGGAGCTCACGGGTCGTAGCCGGCAGGCTGCCGGACGGGAGTGTCAGTGGCGCTGTCGGTGGCGTTGTCGGTGGCGCGCAGTACGTTCCGGCCATGGGTATCTATCTGGTGAGCGTCGACGCGGAGGAATGGTTCTGTGCGGACGAGGACGAGCATGGGGACGAGGTCGGGCGAGGGCGCCTCGCCTCGGCGTTGAACGAGGAGTTGAGGCGGCGAGGGCTGCCGCCCTATGAGTCGGTGCCCGGGGAGACGGCCTTCGTCCGTGGCTCGGGGATGGCCTTCGAGGAGAAGCTGGTCCCGCCGATGGACGGGTTCGGCAGGCTGTGCGACGCCCATCTCACGCGCGAGGAGGCGGGATTCCTGTGCGGCTGGTCGTTGCTGGTGCCGTTCTCGCTGGAGGAGGAGATCTGGCTGGATGTCGAGTCCGGCTATACGGACTCGACCATGGTCGCCGGCGCTCCTGAGGTGCTGACGCTCGCGCAGCGGCTGGCGGCGGTCGTCCAGCTGCCGCCCGAGACTCCGGAGATGTGCGACAACCTCGACCTGACCACGTGGTTCCTGGACGGCAGGGCGAAGGACTTGGCGGCGACCCGACCGGGCCCGTGGGCCGACGACCTCGACACGGCCTTCTACGTCGCCGTGTATCTGCGAGCCGCCCAGCACTCGCTCCGCCGCGGCTGCCCGATCGTCTACACCTGACGTACGGGGACTGCCTGCCGGGTACGGGGACTGCCGGGTACGGGTACGGCCCCCGCCCCGGCCACTACGCCAGCGTCGCGAAGGCCTCGTCCAGGAGGGCTACCAGGTCGAGGTCGCCGTCGGAGGCGGTCCAGTGGTCGAGGGCGATGTTGAGGCAGTCGAGGGCGGCGGCGGCCCGTACGGTCTCGGCGAGGGCCGGGGGCCCCGAGGAGCCGTGGCGTTCGGCGAGGGCCTGGGCCAGCGTGGGCCGCCACCCCTGCTGCTTCTCCAGCTGGCGTGCGCAGAGCGCGGGAGTGTCCCGGACGAGCTGGGCGGTGGCGAGGGAACCGGCCGGGTCCTGGTGGTACCGCTGGATGACCGTGTCCAGCGCCCGCCGCAGCGCCGTCCAGTCGTCCTCGTCGGCGGGGCGGGCGCGCAGTGCGTCGGCGACCCAGCCGCCGTGCGCGTCGAAGGCGCCGAGCACGGCGTCCTCCTTGGTGCCGAAGTAGCGCAGGAGCGTGCTCCGGGACACCCCGGCGGCCGACGCCAGATCGTCGAGCGTCACCTTGTCGAAGCCGTCGCGAAGAAACAACTCGAAGGCCACCTGGGCGAGTTCGGCCCGTACGGCGGCCCGTGCGATGTCCCTGGTGTTCGTCCGCGCGGTCTCCCCCGAGCCCGTGGGTGCCGCTCCGCTCACTCCGCTCACCCCGTGATGCTACCTCCCGGACGACCCTGGCTTGCAGGTGTGGGACTCAGTAGCTAGCATGACACTCAGTTTCACCTATGGAATCCACTCTCACTTAAGACCGGAGACCCGGCGCCATGACCAAAACCCTCGGACTCATCGGCAGCGGAATGATCGGCGGGGCGCTGGCCCGGCTGGCCGTCGCCGCCGGCCTGGACGTCGTCCTGAGCAACTCGCGCGGTCCCGAGACCCTCGCCGACCTGGTCGGCGAACTCGGTGACCGCGCCCGCGCCGCCACCCCCGCCGAGGCCGCCCGGGCCGGCGACCTGGTCGTGGCGACGATCCCGCTGCACGCCTACGCACGGCTCTCCGCCGCCGACCTGGCCGGCAGGACCGTGATCGACACCATGAACCACTACCCGGAGCGCGACGGCCGCCTCGCCGGGCTGGACGGGGCCGAGCTGACCACCAGCGCCCTGGTGCAGCGGCACCTGGCCGACTCGTACGTGGTCAAGGCGTTCAACAACATCGACTTCCGGCGGCTGTTCACCAGCGCGCGGCCCGCCGGGGCCGCCGACCGCAGCGCCCTGCCGATCGCGGGCGACCACGCGACCGCCAAGGAGGAGGTGACCCGCCTGCTCGACGCCCTCGGCTACGACGCGGTCGACATCGGCCCCCTCGCCGACAGCTGGCGCAGCGAGCCGGGCACACCGGTCTACGTCCAGCCGTACATGGCGGAGCGTCCGGCCGGGCTCGGTCAGGAGGAGGCGGGGCGCTGGTTCTTCGAGACCCCGGGGGTCCCGGTCCCGGCCGCCCGGGTGAGGGAACTGACCGACTCGGCCGTCCGGGGAGACGCGGGCGGCTCCCGCATGGCCCTCTCCGGGGACTGAGCCGCAGCCCTCCCTTCATCCCCTACGGCCTCGTCAACTCCCCCCGCGCACAAGGAAAAGAGTCCATGACCTCCTCCACGCCCCCCACCTCCGTACACACCTCCCCGACAGACATCCCCACCCCCGACGGGACCGTCGACGCGCATGTCTTCCACCCGGCCGACGGCGGGCCGCACCCCGCCGTCCTCCTCTACATGGACGCGTTCGGGGTGCGCCGGCATCTGAAGGGGATGGCGGAGCGGCTGGCGGCGGCCGGTCATGTCGTGCTGCTGCCGAACGTGATGTACCGCAGTGGACGGGCGCCCCTGGTGGAGCTGCCGAAGTTCATCAACCCGGCGGAGCGGCCGGAGCTCATCGATCAGATCCGTCCGGCGATGCGGGGGCTGACACCGGAGGCGGCGATGCGGGACGCCGGGGTCTATCTGGACTGGCTGGCGGCCTCGCCCCTGACGAACGGCGGCCGGGTCGGCATCACCGGCTACTGCATGGGCGCGGGGTTGGCGCTGCGGACGGCCGGGACGTACCCGGAGCGGGTGGCCGCGGCGGCCGGGTTCCACGGCGCGCACCTCGCGACCGACGCGCCGGACAGCCCCCATCTCCTCGCCGACCGCGTCACCGCCGAGCTGTACTTCGGGCACGCCGACAACGACTCCACCAACCCCGCCGAGCAGATCGACCGCCTCGACAAGAGCCTCACCGCCGCGGGCGTCCGCCACCGCGGCGAGGTCTACGCGGGCGCCCACCACGGCTTCACCCAGGCCGACACGGCCATGCACAGCCCCGAGGCGACGGAACGCCACTGGGCCGCGCTGCTGGACCTGCTGGCGCGCAACCTCTGAGACGGGTGAATCTCTGGGACGGGTGAACCTCTGGGACGGGTGACGCCTGCGGGGCCGTGCGGTACGGCCCCGCAGGAATCGTCCACCGGGTCACCGCGCCCCGGTCACCCCGCCGTCCCCACCCTCCCCAGGAACTCCGCCAGTGAGCGCGTCGCCGTGTTGTGGGCCGTGGCGGCGAAGAGGGGGTCGAGGTGGTTCATGCCCTCGTCGGACTCGTAGGCGGCGTAGGGGATGCGGGACTCGGCGACGACGCGGCGGGCGCTCTCCACGACGGTGCCCTTGGAGTAGCTGGTCTGGAAGGCGTAGAGGGGTATGTCGAGCCCCGGGGCGTGGCGCAGGCGCAGCCCGAGGGAACGGGCGAGGTCGGTGTCGGCGTAGACGTCACTGACATCGAGGTCCACGGAGAGCCGGGCGGGCCAGTACCACTCCCACACGCCGGGCACGGGCCCCGCGTACGCCTCCGCGACGCGCCCGATCGGCGTGATCCCGTCATCGACCCACCCCCGTACGCCACCGGCGTCGGCGTCGGCCGCGAGGTGCCCGGAGTGGACGCTGATGTCGTTCGGCCAGCCGAAGCCGGCGTCGACGAAGGTACCGAGCAGCGCGGCGTTCGTCACCGGGAACGGCACCCGCAGCGCCTCGGGCACCCGGTCCTGCAGTACGGACCGCCCCTCGGGGTCGTGATGGGCGTACCACCCGGCGAGCTGGTACCAGATCTGCGTGCTCTCCGCCCGGCTGCCCAGTCCGACCCCGCTGAGCGTCATGTCGAAGACCCGGCCGCCGGCGATCGCCGCGAGCCGCTCCCGCACCTCTTCCGGCGAGTCCTGCACGGGCGCCCCGGTCCCCTCGAACGCCCCGCGCACGCCCCCGTCGAGGACCGCCAGCCCCACGAGATCCCGGTACCCGGCCCGCCCGCCGAAGTCCCAGGCCGCGTACGCCAACGCGCTGGTCGCACCCCAGGAATGTCCCCCGAGCACGACCCGCCGCCGACCGCCTGCGCGAGCGGCGAGCACGACACACCGCAGGTCGTCGAGGGTCCGCTCCAGCCCCCACTGCCCGAAGTACCCGGCGGTGGCGGGCTCCACGGCCCGATACCGCCCGTCGAGGTAGTACCCGACGGGATCCCCGCCCCCGCCCCCGCCCCCGTCCCCGAATCCGCCCTGGAACCCGCTCCGGTCGGCCAGGTTCTCCTCCCGCCGGTCGACGGCCCACACCTGAACGCCCGGCACCCGCGCGACCAGATCCCGAGCCATCAGCCGAAAGTCATTGGCCGCCCCGAACATCCCGGGCACCAGCACCAGGACGGTGTCCGCGTCCCGGGGGCCGGCCTTGAGCACGTGAACCCGATCGGTCCCGGCAGGGCCCCCGCCCGGCCCCACGGGAATGCCGACGTAGGGATCCACGCCCGTCCCGGCCTCGGTGGTGCGGCCGGACTCCCGCGTGGCCGCCCGCGCGGTCCCGGCCGCACCACCGGCCAGGACCAGCCCGCCGGCGAGTCCGCCCAGTACTGATCTGCGCGACGGAGGGTTCGTCATCTTCGCTCGTCTCCTTGGGAGTTGGGGGTGCGGGACACGGTAGAACCCGGACCTCCGCCCGGCCGCACGGGGTGTGCCCGTGGGCGGGGCGGGGAAGGCTCCCGCATCACTCGTCGTGACCGGATCGTCACGGGATCGACGGGAACCGGGGGCGCCCCAGGGCAGTCCTGTCAGGGAGCCGAGGGACAGGGAGGGGCGGTGCCTTGGAACCGCTGACGTCGCAGGACCCGCGCAGGGTCGGCCGCTACCAGGTCCTCGCGCGGCTGGGCAGCGGCGGCATGGGCCGCGTCTATCTGGCCAGGTCGTACGAGAACCGGCAGGTCGCGCTGAAGGTCATCCGGCCCGACCTGGCCGAGGACCCCACCTTTCGCAGACGCTTCGAGCGGGAGGTCACCGCCTCCCGTGCGGTGCGGGGCCCGTTCACCGCCGAAGTCATCGACGCGGACTCCGACGGCTCCCCGCCCTGGCTGGCCACGGCCTACATTCCCGGCCCTTCGCTCCAGGAGGCCGTGCGGATCGGGGGAGCGCTGCCCGACGCGACCGTACGCGCCCTGGGGCTGGGCCTGGTCGAGGCGCTCGCCGCGATCCACACGGCGAACGTGGTGCACCGCGACCTCAAGCCGGGCAACGTGCTGCTCGCGCCCGACCGACCGCGCGTCATCGACTTCGGCATCTCCCGGGTCGCCGAGGCCAGTGCGCTGACCCACACCGGGACCGCCATGGGCTCGCCGGGATACATCCCCCCGGAGCAGATTCGTGGGGAGCAGGAGGTCGGGTCGGCCGCCGACGTCTTCGCGCTCGGCGCGGTCCTCGCCTTCGCGTCCACCGGCAGCGGGCCGTTCGGCGAGGGCACGGTGGAGACGCTGCTGTATCGCATCCTCCATGAGGAGCCGTATCTCGACACCGTGCCCAGCCTGTTGCTCGATGCCGTCACCGCCTGTCTGAAGAAGGAGGCGGCACGGCGGCCGTCGCTGCGCGAGGTCGCGGCGATGCTCGGCACCGGGGAACGCACGATCGAACTGTTCGGGCCCGGCTGGATGCCGCCGCTGACAAGTCCCCTACTCGACCCGCGGGGCATCCTCGTGCACACCACGGGCGGCCCCGACCCGACGCCCGCCGCCCCGGAGGCCCCGGAGTACCACTGGCCGGAGCCCGCCGGAGCGGGCCCGCACAGCGTCGCGACGTGGGAGGCCGTTCCCCCCGCGCCGGAGCCGGCCCCGGCCGTAACCGGGCCCACCCGGCGGCGGCTGATCCTGGCCGCCGCCGGCGCCACCGCCTCCGCC
>NZ_JBHVDX010000101.1:0-32635 GCF_042802555.1 Streptomyces sp. NPDC057474
GTGTAGCAGTTCCTTCGGGGCCCTGGTGCCATACGGCACCAGGGCCCCTCCACGCGTTCCACAGAGATCCGCAGAGATCCGCAGAGAGGTGCAATGACAGCAGACGACTCCTACGGCCGTCTCGACGACGACAACTACCCCGCCTACACCATGGGCCGGGCCGCCGAGATACTCGGCACCACCCAGGGCTTCCTGCGAGCCATCGGCGAAGCCCGCCTCATCACCCCGCTCCGCTCCGCGGGCGGCCACCGCCGCTACTCCCGCTACCAGCTGCGCATCGCCGCCCGCGCCCGGGAACTCGTCGACCAAGGCACCCCCATCGAGGCCGCCTGCCGCATCGTCATCCTCGAAGACCAGCTCGAAGAAGCCCAGCGCATCAACGCCGAACACCACCGCACCGCCGAAGCGGAGAGCCCCACGGCAGCGGCCTAAGACGACTGAGACGACCGAGACGACCGAGACGACTGAGACGACTGAGACCTGCCACTCCCCCAAAAACCTTCGGCGCCGCCACCCACGCAGGCTGCCCGGGACACAAAGCGTTCCGGGCAACTTCGTCTTCTACGGCCCTGGGGCCGAGCGCGGGGCTCACTTTCCGGCCGGCGTCCAGGGCACCCGCGATCGGAGGCGGGCGGCGATGGCGAGTGTCGCGACCGTCCCGGCGATCAGCAGGGGGTGCCCGACCAGCCAGATCTGGACGCCCTCGAACGGGTCGACGGCGGTCAGCGTCACGCGCTCCAGCATCCAGGACACCGAGAACACGAGCCCGATCACCGCCACCCCTATGCGGAACGCGGGGTAGAGCGGGGTGCGGGCCAACACCACCAGCGACGGCATCATCAGGGCGACGACGAGCAACTGGGTCAGTTCGATGCCCAGGTTGAAGCCCAGCAGCGTGGTCACGAGCGATCCGCGGTCGAGGCCGAGGTCGCTGATGAGCGAGGCGAACGCCAGCCCGTGGACGAGGCCGAACCCGGCGGCGATGAGCACCTCTCCGCGGGCCACCAGCGGCCGTATCGCATGGACCGCGGACACCGCGATCGAGAAGGCGATGAGTGTCTCGACCGGCCGTGACGGCACGTGGACCACTCCCGAGGCCACCAGGGCCCGCGGCACCGTGCGCACGACCCCCACGGAGGCACGCTGGGCACGGCGACAGCGACAGCGACAGCACTGACTCCCGCGTGACGCCGGTGGGGACGGTGGGACGCCGTCGTACCAAAGCTTCCGGAGTCCCCGCATATGGCGGGGATGTCGGCGCTCCTGCAGGGCCCCGAGCAGGAAAGGGGCACCTGGTGAACGTCCGTGTCCTGCGCATCGAGTTGAGACGTTCCGTCGCCCCGTGGGCCGGCGCCGTGGTCCTGACGACCGCCCTGGCGTTCCTGTACCTGGTGGACGCCGCGTGGTGGAGGGGCACCACGGCGTGGACGGCCCAGTGGACGTCCCTGGCGATGTGGACCCGCTCCCTGCTGTTCTACCTGTGGCCGGTGGCCGTGGGGCTCGGGGCACTGCAGGGCCTGCGCGACCACCGCTCGAAGATGTCCGAGCTGCTGACGAGCACACCACGACCCGCCCGGCACCGCGCGGCCACGCTGGCGGGCACGACGGCGATCACGCTGGCCTCGGCCTTCGCGCTCCTCGTGCTCGTGGGCGCGGTCCAGGTGCTCGCCAACACCGAGTACACGCACCTCGGGTGGCTGCCGATCCCGCTGGTGGGGGCACTCTCCCTCGTCGCGGGGGCCGTGCTGGGCATGGGGGCCGGGCGGGCCCTGCCGTCCGCGCTCACCCCGCCCGCGCTGGCCATGAGCGCCTTCGTGTTCACGGCCCTCATGCACATGTCGTTGGGCCGGACGGAGACGACCACGGCGACGGGGATCCTGATCACGGAGCCGAACCGGGTCTCCCTGCTGTCACCGGCGGTGCAGGAGGTGCGCGATGTGCTCGTCACGCTCTCCGCCTCCGTGCACGTCGGGCAGACGATCTGGCTGCTCGGCATGGCCGCGACCGGCTTCGCGCTGCTGGTCGCCGCGACCCCGCGCGCCCGGCTGATCGCCCTAACGCCCGTCCTGGCGGGCGCGGCACTCGCCCTGCTCGTCCTCCCTTCCGACCCGCGTCGGATGTATGTCGTCGACGAGGCCGCCGCGGAGCTGGTGTGCGACGGGCCGGTGTGCGTGGCCAAGACGCACCAGGCGCGACTCGCCGACCTGGCGGGTCCCGGTAAGGAGGCGCTGCGCCTGATGCACGGCGCCTTGGGCGGACAGGCGCCTGTCTCGGTCCGGGAGAACACCGCCGTACTGCCGGACGGCTCCACGCCGCAGCGGTCCCGGAAGACCGTGCTCGTCGACTTCGACGGCGGCATCATCGCCGACGCGAAGGGCGAGGAGCTGACCCGGGCACTGATCGCCGAAGGCATGGTGCCGGGGTGCTCCCCCCTCGGCTGGACCGGCACACTCAATGACGCGGCCGCGCAGAGCATCGCGGCGAGCTGGGCCCTCGGGGACCTCAAGCCTCTCGGCGGCTCCCCCCACGCTTCGAGTGAGCAGATCGCCGTGGCCCACCCAGTGTGGAAGGAACTCAAGGCGCTGCCGCGGGCCGAACAGCTCTCACGGATCAACGCTGCGCACGCCGCCTCGCTCTCCTGCAAGGGCGACCCGCTCGGTGTGCTGTCCGGCGGTGCGTCCCGATGAGATGGCTGACTCTGTACGCGCGCTCGCGTCAGGTACCCGCGTCGCTCGCCGCGGTGGTGATCAGCGCGGTGGCGGTGTGGGCGCTCGCCCGGGACGGCAGCGCAGGGCCCGGTGATCCGCGGCCGGCCGCGCTCGTTCTCACTGCGGGGGCGCTGGCAGCCTCGATCGGGCTCGGCGGGCAGGACCTCGCGCTGGACCGGACGGCCGCGATCCGCTGGGCGCCCCGCAGAGCGGCGCACGTGCTGCTCGCCGGCGCGGTCGTCGGCACGGTGCTGCTGACAGTGCAGACAGTGGGCGAGGACATGACCACCACCGCGTTCGTCGTCCGGGACAGCGCGGGCCTGATGGGACTGGTCGCCCTGGGCGCGGCGCTCTCGGGCGGCCAGTACGCATGGACGCTGCCGTTCGCCTGGCTCTCGTTCTCGTTCTTCGCCCCGCCCCCGACGAGTGCGCCGATGCAGGTGGCGACCTGGATGCTGCTGCCACCCGGCACGGCAGCGGGCACCTGGACGGCCCTGGCCCTCGCGGTCGCCGGCACCGCGGCCTACGCCTTCGCGGGACCGAGACGGTAGCCGGACCGGGCCACCGGATCGGGACACGGTCGAGGGCGGCGGCAGTCGCGGCGGACACCAGCCGTCGGGCAGGTCCTCGGCCCTGTCCTGAGAGCGCGAGTTCGGTTCTCATCACCCGCTCCATGCGAAACCCCCAGGTCAGCGACCTGGGGGTTCTTCGTTGTGGGGTCCTTTGTCGTGGGCCTCTTTGTTGTGGGGTTCTTCGTTGTGGGGTTCTTCGTTGTGGGGTTCTTCGTTGTGGGGGCTCTTCGTTGTGGGGGCTCTTCGTTGTGGGGGCTCTTCGTTGCGTCGGCTGCGGGTGGCTTCTCCCCTGTAGTGCTTCGTGTCCCTGTGGCGACGGAACGGTGGGCGATTGAACGGTGGCCGGCGGCCGATCGCCTCGGCCGCCACCCACCGCTTCGGTCACTTCGGCGGGTGTGGACGAACTGTGCGTCCGAAGTCCCGCACGGCGCCCCTTAGGAGCCGTCCTCGATCCTGCCCGTAAAGATCGGACCGACCGGCGGCTCTTCGAAACCGAACAGCTGGATCCGCACTGCCTCTTCCGGTTCGGCCACCCCGTCCGCGATCGTGGGTATGGCCACCTCGGAGCTCAGCTGACCAGCGGGGACGACGGACAGCAGGGACATTCCCGCCACCTCGGACAGGGGGCGCTCGGGGAGCGGCGATTCGCCGTGCTTCTCCATCAGCCACTGCGGGTCCACATCCGTGGTGGACAGCTCCGCGCCGTCGCCCGCCGCCAGGAAGCTGAACGGGACGGGCAGTTCGGTGTCGGCGACCGTGGACAGGGTGACCCGCCAGGTGAGGCTCTGGCCCTCGGTGCCCCGGTCCGCGAGAGGTGTCACCGTGACCTCGGGCCTCGGGTCGTCGTTCCGCACGGTCAGGCCGCCGAAGTGCGAGCCGACCACCGCGCCGTGAACCGCTTTCACGAACACGTCCTGCGACATGTCGTCGGCATAGCGGGTGTTGCCCTCGACTTTCACCGGCACGTCCAAGAGGGAATCACCGGGCCGTATACGCACCAGACGGGCCGTGGTCCGGCCGGTGACGGGGTCCGTGACGAACAGCCTGACCTGGCCGCCGCCCTGGCCCAAGACGCGTACCGGGACCTGGTAGGTCCGGGTTCCGGAGTCCCCTTCGTCGACCTTCAGCCGGCCGATGTCCACACGGGGCAGCGCGACCGGGCGTGCGGCCGGTGTGCCGGGGCGCCAGCCCCAGGCGTCCATCAGCCAGGCCCGTCCGGAGCGGTTGCGCGGGGTCATCTCAAGCGTCGTCACCCGGCCCAGATCCAGCCCGGCTCGGATCGCGGCGGTCAGCGGCACGCGTATCTCCTGCCCCCAGTAGGAGGCGGTCCGGTCACTCCCCGGCAGTCCGTCGACACGGACCCGGTCGAGGGTGGCCCGGCGGCCGGAAGCGTCGGTGAGTGACACGTCCAACCGCGTTCCCGTGGTGTTGGGCGGCACGATCACCCGCAGGGCGAGGGCCTCGGCGCCGGAGAGGGAGGCCGGCTCGGCGGAACGCACCCGCACCGGAGAACCCGGTGCGGACCAGCGCAGGGCCACCGCGCGGCGTCCCGGTTCGGGCCACGTCTCCCACTCGGCGAAGTGCGGTGAGGCGCCCGTCCCGTCGGGGTCCAGGCAGGCGGTCGCCGGGTCGGAATCCACCGCCGCACACAGCCGTCCGCCGCTCACGGTGACCGAGTCGTCCGGCACGAAGGCGGCGGTGCGGTGCCCCCCGACGGCGTGGGTGAGCACCCGCGCGGGGTCCGCCGACGGCGCGCGCAGGTTCGAGCCGTCCAGCAGCGGGCGTACCCGGTCGTCGCCCGCGACGAACAGCCGGGCCGCCGCGGCGATGTACGTGGAGCCCGCGGCCTGTTGCTGACGCACCGTCAACCGCGTGGCACTGCCCGGCGCACACACGGGGTCCGGGTCCGTGAAGTCGTCCTCCGCCGGAGCCGTCGCCTGCCCCGGCGTCCACTCGCTGTTGAAGAAGTTGTGGTTGGCGCCCACCATGTAGACCGCGCTGTGCAGGGCGGCACCCCGGCTGACTCCGCGCGTGCCGTCCACGTAGATCTCGCCCTGCAGGTCGGTGACGTCGCCGTCACAGCCCGGCAGGATCGTCATCGACGGCACGTCGGGGACCGGGTTCTGCCCGAAGGCGGTGGGCCCGAGGAGGACGGTGCCGCGGATGTGCCAGCGCACCCGCCCCCGGTATCCGTCCTGGTCGGCGGGCGGGCGGGAGAGGCTGTCCATGGCGGCCCGGTTCACACCCTCGCCGCCCCGCGAATGGCCGGCCAGCAGCACCCGGGACAGGTCGCCGGGCGGTGCGCTCCGCACGACCGCCGGAGCCGAGGACCGGCCGGAGCCCGCCCAGTCGGCCCACCGGGCAAGGTGCAGGCGCACCAGAGAGGAACGTGCCTGGGCCCCGCCGTCCTCCACGAAGTCCTGCGCGTTGATGCCGTTGGCGGAGACGGACACCGTCACGTAGCCCTGTGAGGCCAGCAGTTTCTGATCGCGCAGATAGCCCCGGTAGCTCGGCACCGGCTTCGAACCGGACGGGCAGGGCCATGCGCCGAACCGGTCGCCGTCGGCCGTGAAACAGGTGTCGTGGCGGCCGTGAAGGAACAGCGCCAGCGGCCGGCGGCCCGAAATCCCGGTCGGCGCCACCACCACGGCACGCATCTCCACGGGCGCGTCCAATCCGGGCAACCGCACCGAGGGCAAGGTGTATTCACCGCTCGTCGTCCCGTACCGGCCCGGCTTGCCGGGGTCGACGGGGTTGGCCGGCAGCACGGTCGGCTGCTTCGCCGTCGGCGCGGTGCGCCGCTTGTCCGGGCCCGCCGTGACGCCCGATGCGTCCAGGCGGCGTCCCCCCATCCGCACCTGCAGGTCCGCAGCCCGTCCGAGGCGTGCGGCAGGCAGGTCGAGCCGGAAGGTGCGCTGGTCCTTCGCGGCCACCGGCCGGCCGAGGAACCGGTCTCCCGAGTAGAACTCGACACCGGCGTCGGTCAGGGGCACCGGGGCGGCGGAGTGCCAGACCAGCTGCTTGCCCGAGGCCCCACCGGTGATCCGCCAACCGGAGGGGAGTCGGCCGTCGGGGCCGACCCGCGGCGCGGTCGGACGGGGTTCGGCTGCCTGCTGGGCGGCAGCCGGTGCCGGTGATCCCACCACTGTCGTGAGTATCGCCGCAGCGGCTACCCATATGCACCTGACACGCATCAACGTTCCGCCCTTGCTTGGTCCTTGACCGAGCACCCCGGCGTTCGCCGGGAGCTCGGCGCTGTCGTCCCGCACCGTTCGTGTTCAGCGTTCGAGGGATTCGGCGTCCCCCATGACGATCACGGGGTGCTGGGCGGGCTCGAGTGCGAGCAGGAGTTCTTTCATGTGCTTCTGCGTCAGGCTCACGCAGCCCTGCGTGGGCCCACCGTGGTCGACGTGCAGCCAGATGCCGCCGCCCTTGTTCGCGCCGAGCGGGCGGGTCCAGTCGAGGGGGGAGGTTCCGGGCTTGCGGTTGTAGTTGATCGCGACGACGTAGTCGAAGGAGCCCGCGAGGGGTTCGCCCTCGAAGCCGGTGCCGCCGATGGTGAAGGCCGGCCCCTGGTCGTACGGCAGTTTCGTGCCGGGGTCGGCGAGCAGTCCGCCCGCGTCGGTGAGGGTGAACACGCCGATGGGCGAGCGGAGATCGCCGGCGTGGTGGTCGTCCGTCCAGCCCTTGAGAGCGTTGTGGGCCGGCCAGGTGGCTCCCGGTTCCCAGCCCGCGCCGGTGCGCCGGTACAGCACCACCTGTGATGCCGACGAGTTCTTGCCCCGGCCGGTGACCAGGACGGCCTGGCGCGCGTCAGCCGGTATCTCCGCCAGCGTCCGCGGTCCCAGGCCCGGTAGCCGCGCGGGGGCGGACGTGCCGGCCGCTCCCGGGCCGGCGGACGCCCGGGGATCGGCGGCTGTCTGTGAGGGCCAGGCCTGTGTCGTGCCGGGGGCGGCGGATGCGGCGACCGATGCGGCGCCCGCACCGCCCGCCGCAGGCCGGGCGGCATCGGCCGGCCTGACGCCGGCCGCCGTACCCACGCACCCAGCGAGTGTGACGGACAGGGCCAGGACGGCAGCCGGTATTCCCGGACGGTACGAGCCGGGGCTGGTGAACTTGGTCGCTCGCGTCCCGAACGGGGTGCGTGGGCACCGTAGTTGGGGCGGGCGGGGGATTGATGAAGCCATGACCGTCAGCCTGGACGGGACATGTGAGGAACTGATCAGCTCCGACGCACGACATCGAACCAGGGCGTGTGTCGGGCGACGACGGCTTGCGGCGAGGTCCGCCTCAGCGTGCGGAGCCCGCCTTCCACCGGCCCCATGGCATGTTCCAGCCGTTGAGGCCGTTGTCGGGGGCGATCGTCCTGTCGTTGGAGTTCTTCACCACGACCACGTCACCGACGAGGGAGTGGTCGTAGAACCAGGCGCCGTCCTGACCGGCGTCGCCACCGCCCCGGGCGTCGTTCAGCCCCACGCAGCCGTGACTGATGTTGGACCGGCCGAACACCGAGTCCGCGCCCCAGTAGTTGCCGTGGATGAACGTGCCCGAGGTGGACAGGCGCATCGCGTGCGGGACGTCGGGGATGTCGTACTCGCCGGCGAACCCCACCGTGGCTCCGTTCATCCGTGTGCTGATCAGCTTCTCCGATATGACCATCTGGCCGTTCCAGGTGGGCGAGCTTGCCGCGCCCGCCGTGATGGGCAGGGACTTGAGGGTCTTGCCGTCACGGACGACCGTCATCCGGTGCGCGGAGGCATCCACGGTGGAGACCTGACTGCGGCCGACGGTGAAGCGGACGGTTCTGTCCTGTGAGCCGTAGGCGCCCTCGGCACCCTTGACGCCGTCGAGGCGGATCCTGACGGTGACGGTCGAGTGGGCCTTCCAGTAGTGCTGCGGACGGAAGTCGACGCGCCGCGCGCCGAACCAGTGGCCGACGACGGGCTGTCCACTGCTCGCACTGACCTCGATGGCGGACTCGACGGCCTTCTTGTCGGTGATCGCCTTGTCGAAAGTGAACGAGACCGGCATTCCCACACCGACCGTGGATCCGTTGTCCGGCGTGAACGTACCGGTGAAGCGGTCGGTTTCGGCGACGGTCGTGAACGCGACCTTCTTCGTCGTCCGGTGACCGTCGTCGCCTGCGGCCACCACGGTCAACCGGTAGGCGGTGCCGTGTTCGAGAGGGGCGTCGGGTGCCCAGTTCCCGCCGTCCGAGGAGCGGGCGCCGCGCACGGCCCGGCCCGCCTCAGTGGCCAGGGAGACCTTGGCGATCCGCCCCGCCTCGACCCCGACTCGGCCGCCGCGGCTGACGGAGACGTGCTTCTGCCCGTCGGCGGCGTTCAGTCGTATGCGCGGTGTGGCGGCGGTTCCGCCGGCGGCGGACAGTGCCTCGGTGCGGTCGCCGTCCTGTGCCGGCCCGGGGCTGCAGCCGGCCAGAAGACAGGCCGAGACCGACAGGGCGGCCAGGGCGAGAGCGGGGCGGGTGCGGTGCATGGGGTCTCCGTCGTTCGCGTCGAGTGGCCTGTCCCACCGAGTCGGGGAAGGCGGCCCCGGGTTCGAGCGGCAGGGCGTCGGCGCCGTCCGGCGTGCCTGTGCCGTGCCGGTGCGCGACAGGGCCGAGGCCAGGAGCCCAGCCTGGCGTCCGGATATCAGGAAGTTGTCAGGGTGTGGGAAGGCCCTCACACAGTCCTGGACAGGGATCAACGCGCTTACAGTCAGCGGCGTGTGCGCACATATTCTGGTCGCGGAAGACGACCCCTTGCAGGCCGAACTCATACGACGGCTGCTGTTTCAGGAGGGTCACACCCCCGTGGTGGTCGCCGACGGACGGGCCGCGATCGGCGAGGCCAGGAGCCGCAGACCCGACCTGGTCGTCCTGGACCTGATGCTGCCCGTCGTCGACGGTCTCGGCGTGTGCCGGGTGCTGCGGCAGGACGGGGACATACCCGTCCTCATGCTCACCGCGCGCTCCGCCGAGGACGACGTCCTGCTCGGCCTGGAGCTCGGCGCGGACGACTACATGACCAAGCCGTACAGCCCACGGGAACTGCTCGCCCGCATCCGCACCGTGCTGCGCCGCACCCTCCGCCCCACCGACGACTCCCCGGTGCTGCGCGCGGGCGTCATCACCGTCGACCCCGCACGGCATGAGGTCACCTGCGACGGCATCCCCGTCCCGTGCACTCCCGGGGAGTTCGCCATCCTCCACGCGATGACCGCGGAACCCGAGCGGGTCTTCTCACGCCGTCAGCTGTTGCAGCACACCCGGGGACTCGACCGTGCCTCCACCGAGCGCGCCATCGACGTACACATCATGAACCTGCGCAAGAAGATCGAGCCCGACCCGCGCAGACCCGTCCGGCTGCTGACGGTCTTCGGCGTCGGCTACAAGCTCACCGGGCAGCCGTCGTGACGCCCGGCCCCCGCATACCCTGGCGCAAGAGCCTGCTGGTGCGGCTGCTTCTCACGTCCGTTGCCATCGCCGTGGTCTCCGTGGGTGCCACCGCCTGGCTGGCCGTGCAGACCACCACGCGGGCCATCCAGGAAGAGCGCGGTCAGGTGCTCTCCGACGACAGCGACATCCTGCGGCGGCTCAGCGGCTTCGCCGCGACCCATGCCGACTGGGACGGTGTGCAGGCGTCGGTGCGCGATCTCTCCCGCACCATGGGACGGCGCATCGCCCTGACGACAGAAGGCGGACGCACGATCGCCGACTCCGCCGCCCCCGGCACCGCTCTGCCCGCCCGCGCCTCGGCCACCGTCGACCCGCTGAACACCGACACCTTCACCGAACCGGGGGCGCAGCTCGCCGGGATCGACCCGCGGGCGGTGGGACCGTATCTGCTCCCGGCGGCAGAGCGGACACGGGTGAAGGCGCTCGCCGGGAAGCGCCTGGCGTGCGTGCGTGCGCACCTGGGTGACGGGGGCGTCCGGGAGCTTCCCAGCGGCCGCACCGTGGTCATCGCCGAGGGCGGAGAGGCATCCGTGCCCCCGCAGTGCGCGGACGGAGCGCTCAACACCCCCACCCGCACCGAACAGAAGGCACTGGACGAACTCATCGCACCGACCGCTCCCTGCCTCGGCCCCGACGGCGGGAAAGGGCGGGCGGCCCACCCTCTGGCCAAAATCGGAGTCGATGTCATACCCGGCTTCACCTCCGCGACCGAGGAGCCCGGACGCCGGCTCGCCGGCAGCCGGCAGACCCAGAGCTGTGTCGACGACGCGCGCCGCACCCAACTCGATCCCTACGTCGCTCCCAGAGCGAGGCTCTATCTGGGGGCCCTCGGCCAACAGCCCGTGGGCTTCGACCTCTCCCCCGCCAACAAGGCCAAGATCGTCGGCGTGGCGGGGCTGGTCCTCGTGGTCACCGTCGCCGTGACCACCGTGGTCGCCATCCGCCTCGTCCGTCCCCTGCGAGCCCTGACCGCCGCGGCCCAGCAGCCGCCGCAGCGGCACACACGCGTCGCAGTCACCACCAAGGACGAGACCGGCTACCTGGCCGCCGCCTTCAACGACCTCACCGCACGCCGCCAACAGCTGGAGACCCAGCGCAAGGCCATGGTCAGCGACATCGCCCACGAGCTGCGGACCCCGCTGACCAATATCCGCGGCTGGCTGGAGGTCACCCGCGACGGGCTGGTCGAGCCGGACCCGGATCTCATCGCCTCCCTGCACGACGAGGCACTGCTCCTGCAGCACATCATCGACGATCTGCAGGACCTCGCCGCCGCCGACGCCGGCACCCTGGCGCTGCACCGCGAACCCGTACGCGCGGACGACCTCGTCGCCCAGACGGTGTCGGCCCACCGCACCCGGGCGGAGTCCTCGGACATCCGCCTGTGCACCCACACCGATCCCGACCTCGTCCTGGACGCCGACCCGGTGAGGATGCGGCAGGTCCTGGGCAACCTGACCTCCAACGCGCTCCGGCACACCCCGGCGGGCGGCACTGTCACACTCACCGCCCGTCGAGCCGGCGACCTGGCCGTCCTCGCCGTGGAGGACACCGGCAGCGGCATCGCCACCGTTGACCTCCCCCACGTTTTCGAGCGCTTCTGGCGCGCCGAGAAGTCCCGCAGCAGACGCACCGGCGGCAGTGGCCTGGGCCTGGCCATCGTCCGCCAGTTCGTCGAGGCACACGGGGGAACCGTCACCGTCGGCAGTGAGCCCGGCAAGGGTTGCGTGTTCACCATCAGGCTCCCCCTGGCCCAGCACACGGACCGACGAACCCCATGAGGTGCGCAGCGTGAGGCACGGCCGAAGGGTGCGCTTGCACCCGTCGGCCGAGGAGATCGCCTGCGTTTTGGCCGCGGGGTCACCCCCGACAGCCGGACGTGTCACCGACGAGCAGTCCCGCCTCACCGTGGACGCGAGCTGAGTCACTAAGCGCGGATGGCGTCGGCGGGTGGTGTGCGCAGCGCCTGGCGGGTGGGGAGTTCGATGGTGAGGAAAGCCGTGACGGTGACGGTGAGCGCGAGGGCGGGCAGCAGCCAGGCGGGGCCCGCGGGCCAGGGGCGGCCGAGGAAGCCCTGGCCCAGGAGGGCGAGGGGCACGGCGGACAGCAGCAGGGCCGTGGTGAGCGCGGTGGCGGCGGTCACCGCTGCCTCGCGCCGCATCATCGCGCGGATCTGACGGGGCGTGGTGCCGATGAGGCGGAGAGCCCCCAGTTCGACCCGGCGCTGGGCGGTGGCGGCGACGAGCTTGTTGGCGATGCTCAGCAGGAGGTAGACGAGCAGGACCACGATGATGGCCAGGTTGATCCACACCTGGGGCGGGGCGTCCTTCAGGCCGCCGCCGGACGTGGGATGCGTGTCCGTGAGTGCCAGACCCGGGTGGGACGCGGCGAGGGCTGTCAGCGCCTGCCGGGCGGTCGCCGTGCCGTCCGTGCGGATCAGGATGCTCTGGTCGAGCCCCGTTGTGGTGTGTCCGGCCGCCAGGTCGTGGGACAGAGCCACCGTGCCGAAGCCGAGGCCGCGGGCGTAGACGGCGACCACCTCGGCGTCGACCCTCGCGCCGTCGCCGAGAACGAGACTCACCCGTCGGCCCACCGACACGGAGCGCGAGCGGGCGACGTCGCTGCTGACGGCGATGGTGGCGCCGGTGAGACGGTCCAGGCTCCCGTCCCGTACGTCGAGGTCGAGGACGTCCGATGCGTCCGGGGTGAGGATCATCGCGGAGCCGGACTCGGTCACCGTGTCGTTGAACATCTTGTACGGCCACACCACGGTGGTCGTGCTCACCGGGGCCGCCGCCCGTACACCGGTCGTGTCCCGTACGTCGGCGAGCGTGCCGTCGGGCAGTCCGCCCAGGCCCGGCGCGCCGAGGCGCTGCTGGGCGAGGGTGCCGGTGCGGGTGTCGTCCGCTGTGGCGGCCAGCACGGTGGTCTGGGTGAGGGTGTACGTCAGGACGAACACGACCGCCATGGCCAGGGTGCTGACGATCCCCGCGTTGCGCAGGGCGTAGGCGCGGACGTTGGCCATCGCCAGCCAGGTCGGCGCGGAGGCGCCGGAGCGTGTGCGCCGGGCCGCCGCGTTCCCGATGCCCCGGACGAGGGCCGGGCCGGCCAGGGCCAGACCGATCGCCCCGAGGATGCCCGCGACGGACGTGGCCGCCGCGCCGAGAACCGTGGGGGAGAAGAGCGGTACGGCCGACATGGTGGTCGCGGCGACGATGACGAGGAGGCCGATGCGCGTCCGGATGCGCGACGGATCGCGCGGCTCGCTGCGCGATTCGGCGACCGCCTCGGTGGCGGGCATCCGCGAGGTGCGCCACGCCGAGCTCCGGGCCGAGATCTGCACGGTCAGGGCCATGAGGAGCATCGTCGCGAGGGTGGGCAACGGGCTGATGGTCAGGGGGAGTTCGGGCGGGACGATACCCCGGTCCGCCAGCAGCCCCCGGAACCGGCCCGCCAGCAGATGGCCGAGCGCCACACCGGGTACGAGGGCCACGGCCGCGACGACGGTCGACTCGGTGGCGGCAAGTCGCCTGATCTGCCGGGGAGTCGCGCCGACGGCCCGCATCAGCGCCAGGTCCCGGCGCTGCCCGGCGATCGACACGGCCAGCGCGCTCGCCATCACGAACCCGGTGATCAGCAGGATGATCCCGGCGAGCGAACCGGCGAGGAGAAGCAGGAGGGAGCGGGACGCGCCGGCTCCGGGCGACACCAGGTCCCCGCGGTCCGCGCCGGTGACCGTTTCGAGCCCGGTGCCCTTCAGCTTCGTACGGACTTCGGCGGCGACCTCTTCCTCGGAGCCGGGTGCGGTGCGGAGGCCGATCAGGTCGACGGTTCCGGCGCGTGAGCCCCCGTATCCGCCGGCGCGTGAGCCGGCGTCTCCACCGGCGCGTGAGCTGGCGTCTCCACCGGCGCGTGAGCTGGCGTCTCCACCGTCGCGTGAGCCGGCGTCTCCACCGTCGCGTGAGCCGTCGTCTCCACCGTCGCGTGAGCCGGCGTCTCCACCGTCGCGTGAGCCGGCGTCTCCACCGTCGCGTGAGCTGTCGTCTTTGCCGTCGACCACGTCCCGTCCCGACAGTCGTACGGCCGTCGTATCCGCGAAGAAGACACCGGTGCCCGGCGCGCCGACCACCGCCGACACGCGGTAAGCGGCGGCGGGTCGGGCGCCCGCGACGACCTGGACCCGGTCGCCCACCCTGACCCCCGCCGCGGCGGCGGTGGCGCTGTCCACGGCGATCTCGCCGGAACCGGCCGGCCCGCTGCCGTCGACATGCGCGTGCTCCAGCAGCTTCACCGAGGACCAGCCGTGTCCCGACGCCTGGGGATCCCCGGTCGGTACGACCCGTCCGTGCGCGTCGACGAGAGCGGCGGGGAATCCGAGGTCGCCGACCGCCTCGGTGACACCCGGCAGGTCGGCCAGTTCGCCGACCAGTCGGGCCGGGACCGTACGACGTTCCGGGAGCGCGATCGGCAGGTCGCCGGCCGGATGGAGCTCCTGGTCGGCGGCGACGACGACGTCGGCGCCGGCCAGGCGGCCGGCGGGCAGGTGGGAGCGCAGGCCGGACTCGGCAAGGACACCGGTGCCGGTGATCAGGGCCGCGCCGCCGAGGACCGCGCACGCCACGGCGATCAGCGCGGTGCTCCGGTGCCGGACCATCTGTATCGCGAGACCAAGCATGGCTCAGGCTTCTCCCAACGCGACGAGGCGGCGAGCCAGTTCGGGGGCGGTCTGTGCTTCGAGGGCCTCGACCACCCGGCCGTCGGCCATCACCAGCACGTGGTGTGCCCGGGCCGCGGCGGCCGGGTCGTGGGTGACCATCACGACCGTCTGACGCAGGTCGTTCACGAGGTTCCGCAGCAGGTCGAGGACCTCGTGGGCGCTACGCAGGTCGAGCGCGCCGGTCGGCTCGTCGGCGAACACAACGGCCGGCTTGGCCGCCAACGCCCGTACCACCGCGGCCCGTTGCTGCTGGCCGCCGGAGAGTTCGGCCGGGCGGTGGGTGAGCCGGTCGGCGAGACCGACGCGCTCCACCAGCGTCCGCAGCCAGTCGTGGTCCGGGGTACGGCCCGCCAGCCGCAGCGGCAGCGTGATGTTGTCCTGGATGCTGAGCGAGGGGATCAGGTTGTACGCCTGGAACACGAAACCGACGCGTTCTCGCCGCAGTTCGGTACGGCGTGTCTCGTTCAGGCCGCCGATCTCGTGGCCGTCGATGCGGACACTGCCCGACGTCGGGGAGTCCAGCCCGGCGGCACAGTGCATCAGCGTGCTCTTGCCGGAGCCCGAGGGCCCCATCACCGCGAGGAACGTGCCGCGTTCCACGGTCAGCGACACCTCGTCGAGGGCGCGTACGCCTCCCGCGTACTCCTTGACGACCCGGTCCAGAGCGATGGCGGGCGTCGACGCGTCGTGGACGGTGGTCGCCGGGCTGCGGGTCCGGGCGAAGGCGGCGTTCATCGACGGCCCCGCAGGTGGCGCGCGACGAGGGTGCCCGCGCTGAGAAGGGTGACCACTCCGCAGGTCAGGTGCACCCAGGTGTCCGCTTCGGCGTAGGTGGCCGCCGAGTTGGCGACCGCGCTGACCACGACCAGGATCCAGAGCAGCGTACGGATGACCTCCCCGCCGGTGACGGCGCGCGACGACGCTTCGTGCGTGCCGTCGGCGGGGGTGGTGAGGCGGTAGGGGTCGGTGGTCGCCATGGGGCTTCTCCGTGGGTGCTGAGCGGTGGGTCCGGGGGTCCGGCTGACGTCACCGAAGCTACGGATCGACACCCCTGCCGGCCGATCCCGCAGCCCGCCCGGTTCGAGGTACAGCAGGCTGTACTCCGGCTGTACTCCGGCGCTCGGCTGACGGTGAACTGATGGGCGTCATAAGGTCGTTCGCGACGACACCGGGATGTTCGCGCAGCGGGGGGAGGGGGAGAGCGGATGACGGTTCAGCAGGACACGACGACAGCCGGTGGCCGGCGGGTGGGCCTCAGGGACACCGCCGTACGGACCACGAATGCGGCCGGCGCCGCGATCGCACAACTCGCCTCCGGGCTCGGTACGGCCTTCCTGGCGCTGCTCGTGCTGCTCTGGCTGGCCGTCACCGCCGTGACGAGCCTGGTCGGGGTGGGACTGCTCATGGCGCCCGCGGTCCTGAGCGCGCTGCACGCCCTGGCCGGCCGGGAGCGCGACCGGCTCGGCCGCCGGGGTCCCGAGGTCATCGCCCCGGAACCTCCGCCGACGCGGCTGCGGCTCGCCCTCGTCGACCCCACCACCCGACGGGAGCTGCGCTGGCTGGCCCGGCACGCCACCCTGGGCTTCCTCCTGGGGCTCCTCGGCGTCCTCCTGCCGATCACCGCCGCGCGCGACAGCCTCTTTCCGCTGTACTGGAAGCTCCTGCCCGAGAACACGACCGCCACGTCCGTGGGGCTCGGCAACGCGCACTCCTGGCCGGACGCGCTCGCCGTGGCCATGCTGGGCGTGGGCTGGACCGCCATCATCCTGGGGCTCGGTCCCGGCATGGCCCGTTCGCAGGCCCGGCCCGGACGCCTGCTCCTCACAGCCGGGCCGGAGACGGATCTGTCGCTCCGCGTCGCCGAACTCACCGCCACCCGTGCCGCCGCCCTGGACGCCCACGCCACCGAACTGCGCCGCATCGAGCGCTCCCTGCACGACGGCACCCAGAACCGGATCGTCTCCGTCACCGTCCTGCTCGGTGCCGCCCGCCGCATGGTGGCCCGCGACCCGGCGGGCGCCGACGAGCTCCTCGAACGCGCCCAGTCCGCCGCCGAGCAGGCCCTCGCGGAGCTGCGCACGGTCTCCCGGAGCATCCTGCCCCCGGTGCTGGACGACCGCGGGCTGGCCGGCGCGCTCTCAGGGCTCGCCGCGAACTGCGCGGTGCCCTGCCGGATCGACGTGGAGGTGCCCGAACGGTGTGCCGCCTCCGTCGAGGCGACCGCGTACTTCGTCGTGGCCGAGGCCCTGACCAACATCGCCAAGCACAGCGGCGCCGCATGCGCCACCGTCACGGCGCGCAGCCGCGGCGGGCGTCTCCACCTGTGCGTCGAGGACGACGGCCGGGGCGGCGCGGACCAGGACGGTGGCTCCGGACTCACCGGCATCCGCCGCCGGATCGCGGCGCACGACGGCACCCTCGCCCTGACCAGCCCGCCGGGCGGCCCGACAACCCTGAAGGTGGATCTTCCCTGTGGAGCGTGACATGCGGATCGTGATCGCCGAGGACGACCCCTTGCTGCGCGAGGGCGTCGCCCTGCTGCTGCGCGCCGAGGGCCTCGACGTGGTGGCCACCGCGGGCACCCCCGACGAGGCGCTGGCCGCCATCGACGAACACAAGCCGGACGTGGCCATTCTCGACGTACGGATGCCGCCGACCCACACCGACGAGGGGATCGTCGCGGCGGTCGAGGCCCGGCGCCGGCGTCCCGACCTGGCCGTCCTCGTACTGTCCGCGTACGTCGAGCAGTCCTTCGCCACCGAGCTGCTCGGCGGCGGTGTGAGCGGCCTCGGCTATCTGCTCAAGGAACGTGTCGGCCGGGTGGAGGAGTTCCTGGACGCGCTGCGGCGAGTGGCGGACGGCGGCACCGCCATCGACCCCGAGGTCGTCGCCCAGCTCTTCACCCGCTCCCACCAGGACACCCGCCTCGACCGGCTCAGCCCCCGCGAGCGGGACGTACTCGCCCTGATGGCCGAAGGGCTCGGCAACACCGCCATCGCCGAACGGCTCGTCGTCACCGAGGGCGCCGTCCACAAGCACATCCGCAGCATCTTCGCCAAGCTCGACCTGTCGCCGACGGACCGGGTGGACCGGCGGGTCGCCGCGGTCCTGCGGTATCTGGAGGATCCACGGCGACCGGCCTGAGCACAGCGGGCTCCACCGCGACCGGCTCGCCGAGATGATCGTGGGCCGCGTGTGCGCCGGGGCCCACGTCCTACGGGGCCGCCGTCACCGGCCAGACACGGGATCCCTTCGCCGGACGCTGCGCACTGGCGAAGTGTTCTCCGAGTGGGACGTGCGAGTCGGCCCGGCCAAGCCCGGAGCACCGTTCCATCAGGCGCTCTGCCCGCTGTTCTTCGAGACGTGCCCACAGCGTGCCCGGGAGAGCGGACGACTACGGTCAACAGCGGTGCCGGGCCCCCACGCCGGCGACAGCAAAAGGCTCGGCCAGGGGCAAGGGGCCAGGGTCAAGGTGTGACTCAGCCGGAGAGCAGCGGGGACACGTTCGCCATGGGCAGCGTGTGCCCGGGAGGGGCCGCCCTTCTCACGCGTACCGTCGCCTGAGAGATAAACAACCCCTGGATGTACGGGAGTTGGCGTACTGGTGTGGCAGGAGCGACGAAAGGGGCGGGAGTCAGCGGTGGGTCCTCCAAGGGCCCTGGCCGTGCGTAGGTTGAATCCGTGCGGACGCAGCGGCAGGCAGGGGACGGCAGAAGCGGTACCTCTCAGGAGGGCACCCGGGTACCCCCTACCGGGAAACCGTCCGGCTCCGGAACCGGCCTCCCTCCGCACGCCCTGCTCGCCTTGCAGCAGACCGCGGGGAACGCGGCCACCACGCGGGCGCTGCGGCGCGGGGAAGGGGCGTCCCGGCCGCCGGCCGGACGAAGACAGCTCTCCGCGCCACCGCCCCGCATCGACGAGGAGATCACCGAGCCGGGGCTCGTCCTGCCGCCGTACCTGATGGGCCTGGAGGCCGCCGGGCTGTCCACGGCGTACGGGCTGACCGGGCACGAGTTCGTCCGCAACGCGGTGGCGGCCGTCGTCGGGCACGGCGACGGCACGGTCGCCGACATCGCCGCCGAACTGGCCGGACGTCCGGAGTCCTTCTTCGGGCAGGGCCGCGCCTTCGGGGTCCAGGGCAAGAACGGCAAGGAGTGGTTCGACGTCACCGTCACCGTCTCCCCCGCCCCCGACGACAGGCCGCCGGTCTTCCATCCCAAGGACAGACTCGCGAACACCGTGCCGGACCCGGGCGGGGCGCCGCTCGCCGAGGTGGACGAGGCCGAGGGCAAGGAGACCAAGGTCGACGCACAGCACAACACCGCCGCCACCGTGGCGACCACCGCCGGCGATTCGTCGAGCAAGGGCCTGGGCGGGATGGCCTTCGGGCTCGCGCCCGTCGTGCCCGGGTTCTGGGCGGGCGGCGCGGGCATGGCCAACGTGCAGCCCTGGCAGTCGTCGCGGGAGTCCCGCAGCCAGCGGAACGTCGCCGAACCGCGCGTGCTGCGCAGCGACAAGGGCTCGGTCGAGGTGGAGCGCAAGGTGCGCTACGGCGTACGGGTCAAGAAACGCGGACCCGACCGGGCGGACGCGCAGACCTTCGCCGGCTCGGGCACCCTCACCCAGCGTGTGCCGACCGAACACCTGGTCCTGGCCGGCACCCAGGCGCCCCGCACGCCGCGGCGCATCGAGGCCGACACCGCCCGGCGCGTCTCGCTCGCCGACTCCCTGGCCCCGGTCGCCGTCAGCGACACCGCCGCCCCGCACCAGGGTGGCGGCGGGCTCTTCGACGCGGTCGCCTCCGTCCTGCACCCCTCGCTCACCGCGCCCGGAGCGCCCGGCCTCGCCCGGCTGTACGAGGCGACGTCCACGGCGACCGTCCTGGAGGACATGCCCCGGCTGCTGGGCGACGGCGTCGTCGGCGAGGATCTGCAGTCCAAGGACGGCAGCAGCGTGGGCAGTTACCGCATGCACGCCGCGATCAGCCACCTGTCGCCCGCCTGGAGCAACGGCAAGACCCAGCTGCGCACCCATCAGCAGACCCAGCACACGGTCACCGAGAGCGCGGGCAAGGGACGCTCCGTCGCGGCCGGCGTGGGCCCGGCGGTCGGCGTCGGAGCGGCCGCGAACGCCGCCGTCGTCCGGGCCACGGCCATGCCGGTCGCGGCGGCCCGCAAGGCGCGGTTCACCGTGGCCGAGCAGACCGTGTCGAGCCGGCAGGGCGCGGAGGTGCGGGGCGACAAGGTGCTCTACCTCGCGACCGTGAAGTTCACCGCGGAGGGTACGGGTCCCCGGTCGGCGCAGATGATCCTGCGCCCCGGCACCCGGGTCGCCGAGCACGCGATGAAGGTGTGGGTCAGCCTGCGGGCCGACGAGGCGCAGTCTCTCGGGCTGCCGCTGCCGCCGGGCGTCACGGCCGGGGAGTTCATCGAGAAGCCGAAGCGGACCGACGAGAACGGGGAGGAGGTGGACGTCGAGCGTCATCTCCCCTTCGGCGCCATGGGGTCCAGCGTCACGCTCAGCCAACTCGACACCGGGCCCATGGTGAAGGCCGTGACCGAGCTGTTCGCGACCGATCCCCGGCTGGCCGGCTATCTGCCCGCCTTCGGCGGGACCCCGCCGGGCGCGCTCACCAGCAAGGAGGAGGCCGAGGTCCAGCGGCACAACTACCGCGAGCTGATGGCCGTCCTGTCGGAGACCAACCTCCGGGTCAACAAGGACCAGTTGCTGTCCACCGGCATCCGGGTGCGGCTGCGCCGCAAGACCACGATGCACGCCCACGACGTGCAGATACGGGTCAAGGGCGCGCTCCGCGAGTCCGGCTACCTCGGCGACACCGACGACTGGCTGGTGCGCAGCCACTCCGGTGTCAGCAGCAACGCGCAGAGCGGCCGGAGCAGTTCGCGTTCGATCGGCGGTCTGGTCCTCGCGCAGGCCAGGCTCGTCCCCGGCATCCTGGCCGGCTCGGCCCGCTACGAGAAGCACAGCTCCGGCACCCGTCGCAACCAGGCGGGCCCCACCACCCGTACGGACGTCCTCACCAACGGCTCCGAGAAGGCCGCCGCCTTCGGGGCCGGCCTGCGCCTCGACGTGGACGTCACCATGACGTCCCGGCAGCGCAAGCTCGCCCGCGGACTCACCCCCGGCTCCCCGGGCCAGGACGCGCCGGAGGCGAAGCTGGTGGGCGGGCTGCACATGGAGGAGCAGGACGTACGGCTCGTCACGCCGACGGAGTTCACGCTCGACGAGGAGGGGAAGCGGCGGCACGACGCGGTGCGTGAGAAGCGCGGGGCGCAGGCCGCACGGCCCGAGCACGCGGTCGCCGCCGAGGGTATCGGCGACCTGGCCGCACTCGCCCCCCGGCCGTCCACCGGGCGGGCGCTGCGGGACTGGCAGCTGGTGGAGACCGTCGGCGACGGACAGTCCGTCCGCGACCTCGCCTTCCAACTGCTGTCCCAGGCCGCCGCCCGCAACAAGGGTGTCCGCGAGGATCCCGCGCTGGCGACGGAGGGGCTCGCCCCGCGGCTGGCGATCGAGGAACGGTTCAGCCCGCAGGCCATCACGGCGTCGCTGCGGCAGGCCGCGTCCTCCGGGTGGGTGGTGAAGAACCTGCGCTACCCGCGCCGGCTCGCCGCGCTGAACGGGGCGGTCGGCACCCGGCTCACGCTGACCAACCCGAAGTACGTGCACAGCGGCGCGGGTCCCGGCACGGAGACCTTCGTGCTCGGCGGCCACCAGTCCGCCGGACAGCAGGGACACGGCACCACCCGGACGACACAGTTCGGGGCCATCGGCACGGAGAACGACGTCGAGTGGCGCCTCGCCCAGGGCCTGTCCGCGAGCCGTACCAAGGGTGCGGGCGACGCCCGGTCCGCCGCCCTGTCCGGCACGGTCGAGCGCAACGCCCACACCCCGAAGAAGGCGCCGCTCCACCTGGTCCAGTGCGACCTGCTGGTCACCATGGTCGCCGAGGTCAAGGTCACCGGCGGCGGCCCCTACGTGGCGAAGGCCGCCCGGACCCTGCCGGCCGAAGCGGCGGTGTGGCTGACGGAGGAGCAGCTGCCGGCACCGATACGGCGGCAGCTGAAGCTCGACGCCGATCCGGACGTGATGTCGTCCGCCCCGAAGTCCTCCGCCCCGGAGTCGTCCTCCCGGCAGGGGGAGACGAGGGCGGAGAGTTCCCGGACGGGCGCCGAGCGCGAGGCCCCTGGGCGTGACCGTGCCACGGACACGAGTGGGTCCACCTCGTCCCCCTCGTCCGCGCAGGTCCGCCCGGGCCCGTCCCTCGACCGTGGGCTTCCCCTCGGCTTCGGCATGATCGAGAACCTGCCGGACTTCGTGCCACTGCTGGAGCGGCTGCGTACGCGCCTCACGCAGAGCAGGCAGCAGGGTCTCGCCGACGACCTGCTGCCCAGGCAGCAGCTGGCGGACCGCAACGACAACGTGCAGCGGCTGCTGCGGGTCCTGGACCGGGACGGTTCCGCCGGGCTGCTGTCCGGCGCGATGGACGGCGGGGTCACCGTCGAGCTGTTCGACGGCCGCAGGACTCCGTACTGGGCGGTGTTCAAGGTCAACCGGCTGGGCGACGGCGCGTCCGGCGGTGCGGCGGACGACGGCCGGGACATGGAGTACATCACCTCGGCCGTCGCCCAGCGGGGCACCTCCCACGACGAGGGTGTGACAACCGGCGCAGAGGGCGTTTTCGCCGGTTCCGGCAAACCGGACGGCGGGGCCGGGCCGGTGAAGAACACGGGAGGCTCGGCAGGGCTCGGCATCGCCTCGAGCGACTCTCGGCGCACCGGCGCCGTCAGCCGTGGCCAGCTCGGCATGAAGACGGTCGCGGAGGCCAAGACCGCGAAGTCGGCGAAGATGCGCGTACCGATCGAGGCGACCCTCGAACTGCACCGGGGCGGCCGCCGGCTGGCGCTCGTCTCCCTGGGCCGTCAGGCGCTGACCCACCGCGTCCTGGAGAAGGACCTCGCAGCCCTCAGCCAGGTGGTCGTACCGCGCGGAAACGCGCCCGCTCCCGCCCCCGGGCCGCAGGACAACCGCTCCGCCGGACTCGGCGCCTGGCGCTCCGCAGGTGTGAAGCTGCCGATGGAAGCGCAGGTCAACGGTTTCCAAGGGGCCCCGCAGGTACGGGAGTTGGTCAGCTCCGCAGTCCGGGAGGCGGGCGGCGGCGACCGCTTCAGGGAGAAGGGGCAGGCAGCCGCGTACGCCCTGAACGAGGCCGTCTCCACCGAGTGGCTGATCGCGGCGCTGCCCCTGCTGACCTCCGCCGGAGCGGAGCTGCCGCCGGTACACGCCTCCGGCGCCGAGGGCCAGGACCTGCGCGCGTCCCTGCACGCGCGGCTGCGCGCCGGGCGGGTCCTGGGCGTGGGCGACAAGATGACCTTCGAGACGGTGGGCCAGAGCCACCTGGACGCGCCCCGGCCCACCCAGACGGACGGTCAGAGCTCCGCCGACCACGGCAGGTCGGCGTACGGTCTGGCGGGCGCGGGGCTGCTCAACTCCGACCAGTTCCGTCTCAACCAGCTGATGGGAAACGCGGGCGGCGCGGGCGGCGCGGCCGACGCGGCGGTGAACTCCTCCGGCACTATGCCGCTGCACAAGCCCAAGTTCGAGTCGGTCCTCGTCCAGTTCACCCTGGACGTACGGGTGGTGGCCCGGGTGACCGACCGGGTGCGCGCCGGCCGTACCGGGACCGCCGTACGGGAGCTGACCCTGCGGCGGCCGGTGGTGATCCGCATGCCCGCGCCGGTGGTCCGACGCATGCTGGGGACCCAGGGGACGCAACTCCAGGACCCGGACGACCACTTGGGGCTGAGGAGGACGGCCAGGACCGCACCTCCGCCGCCGAACTTCTGACCGGGCGTCGTCGGGGCCCCATGATCTAGCACGCACTTCGGGTGGGCGTCCGGACCGGTGGGCGAGCGGTGTGGCCTTACCGAGCAGAGCACCGGCAGAGCACCGAGAGAGCACCGAGAGAGCACCGAGCAGAGCCGGCCTCCCGTCGGAAGGTCAGTCGCCTCCCCGGTCGGACGTCGGCCAGATGTACGGCAGATCGTCCGGCACGCCGGGGAAGGACGGCGTGTAGGTGGCCGGGTCCTTGCGCACCAGCGCCGACCGGTGGCTGCGGTGAAAGGCTTCATCGCCGAGCCAAGGAGGAAGTTCCCCGGCGGCCGCCAGTCGCCGCTGGTCACGGGTCAGCGCGTCGGGGCGGTACGCCGCGAGATCGGCGACCAGTGTGGCCGCACAGCTGTCCTGATGGCCCTGCTCACACCACACCTCGCAGACCTCCAGGCCATACCGGACCAGCGCCTCCTCGTATCCCGCCCACATGCGGACGGCCGGATGCCGACGCCACCCGTAACCCGGCAGGATGAGGCCGCGAAGGACCTGCAACGCCTCGACCCGCTGCTTGCCGAGTCGGCGACGGTCCAGGACCAGTGCCGAGGCCCTGAAGTCGGGATAGGGCAGGAAGGTCTGCATGCCGTCGCCCCTCTCTGAACGGAGCTCCGCACGGGAGGTCCGCTGTTCGGTCGGGGTCGGCCGCCGACCGATGAGTCGGCGATTTCGGCAACCCGGGGGGCCTCGCGTTGCTCGATCGTGGTCGTCGCGCACGACTCCGGGTACCCGTACAGGGAGGCACGAAGACCACATATCTGGATGTATCACGCATCACGGCAGGGGGCCTGGTCGCGGCCTGCGCGCGACGAACCGAACACAGCCCCGCGCCACGAGCTGGAGAACCGGCGGCGCGCTCTGGCGCTCACGCGACCGCCGCCCGGCGGCGGAGGGCGCCTTCTACCTGGTACGACGCGGGCGCCTGCCTCGGCGACGACGACGCCCGCCCGTAACGCCACGCCTGGTGGATCAACCGTCCAGGCGACCGCCGACCACGACGACACCACCCTCGACCACCCCACGGTCGACGCCTTCGAAGACGCTACCTGAGTTCGTTCAGCTCTTCCCCGGCCTGAGGCTCGCGTGGTTCTGCCGGCTTCGGAGAAGGAATGGATGCGCGGAGGCCGCGGCGGTGGGCGAGCCACAGGATGGCTGCCGCGTAGAGGGAGACCAGGGGGACGTCGACGGCCAGCATCATCCAGTTCATGTCGGCGGCCGTCTCGTCGATTTCGAGGCCTCCGGCCATCGCCGACAGGATGCCCATGGGGAGGAGGTTGTTGAGGACGTGCAGCGCGATGGCCGCCTCGAGTCCGCCCGTACGTATGGTCAGCAGGCCCGTGATGAGGCCGAACACCACCAGGTCGGCGAATCCCCAGGGAGTTCCCCAGCCGTGCGCGGCGGCGAAGAGGACCGCCTGCGGTGTCACCGCGACCCACGGTGAACGGCACCACGCTCCGACCGCCTGCGTCAGCCAGCCACGGAACACGTACTCCTCGGCCGCGGCCTGGAACGGCACGAGCAGGCAGACGGTCGCGAGGCCGAGCAGGAACGTCGACAGCCCGGCCCAGGTCAGCTCCGGCCAGCTGCCCTCGGGTTCGGGCAGGAGCATGGAGATGCCCAGGGTCGCCGCGGCCACGGGCAGGGCCACCGCGAGGCACAGCCCCAGCCAGCGCCACCGCAGCGCGCCCGCCACCGACGAGACGGTGCCCAGCGGGCGGCGCTGCACCCAGCGCGCGGCCAGCAGCACCACCGGAATACAGAGGGCGAGGGCCAGAAGCATCAGGGCGGTGTCACCGATTCCGCCCCAGACGAGGTTGCCGTCGGCGTCGCGGGGACGGTCGAGGACCGCACCGGCGATCTCGCTGCCGATGAGCACCGCCAGCGTGACGAGGATCGCGCCGACAAGCACCACGCCCGTCCCCACCAGCGGCCGCCACCACCGGTGATCGCCGGTCGTCAGAGCCAGCCGGTGGTACGGGAGGGGCCGCGCCGGTGGAGTGCCGGTCCGGTCCCAGGGCGGGCCGGGAGGCTGATGCGGGTCGTAGATGGGGTGGGGGTGCGTCGTCATGTGCACCAGCATCCCGGCGGTGGACGGCCGTGACGTCGGCCGTGAGCACGAGCGCCGTCTCCAACCCGGGATAGGGACGACCCCGACAGCGGGCCGAAAGTATGATCGGCGCCATCATGGGGCACTTACGGAACTGGCTGCTGCCCGTGCTGTTGGCGGTCGCGCAGTTGTCCGTCTGGCCGGGGCTCACGCTGCTGCGCGGCGAGGCGGTTCAGGCGCCGCGACTCGCCGTGGGCCTGGCCGCGACCGCGTCGGCCGTCGCCGTACTGGGGGTGCGCCGGCGCTTCCCGGTCGCCGCGGCGCTCACCATCGACGCCACGCTCACCGCCGGGCTCATCGTGCCGGACGAAGCGCTGTTGGCCGCCGCGGTGGCGGGCGTGGTCGCGATGTACTCGGTCGCGGTGCGGCGGCCGGGCGGGACGGCCGTCCTCGTCGCCTCCGTACTGATCGCGACGACGGTCCTCAGGGCCCTGCCTCTGTACGACTCCCCCGTCGACATCGGCGGTGAGGCCCTGGCGAGCTTCGCCGTCTTCGCCGGCACCGTGGGCGCCGGCCGCAGCCGCCGCCAGTGGCTCGCCGGACGACGGGCCGCCGAACGGGAACTGGCGCGGGCCGAGGCCGTACGGGTCACCGCGGCCACCACGGAACGGCACCGCCTCGCCCGCGAACTGCACGACGTCAGCGCGCACCACCTCACCTCCGTCGTGGTCACCGCGGACGCCGCCCGCCGCCTCGGGGACCGCAGGCCGGAACTGACCGCCGACGCCCTGCGGTTGGCGGCGGAAGGCGGGCGCGAGACCGTGCAGGCGCTGCACCGGCTCGTGACGGTGATGCGGGACTCGGCGGCCGACGAGGAGAGTCCCCTCGACGAGCGCATCGCCGAACTCGCCGCGGGATTCGTACGCCTGGGCCAGCGCGTGAGCCTGGACGTGGCCCCCGGCCCGGCCGACCTGACGGGTCCGGTGGCCGAGGCGGCCTTCGGCATCGTGCGCGAGGCCCTCACCAACGCCCTGCGCTACGCCCCCGACGCCGTCGTACGCGTCGTGGTCCGGGACGGTGACGAAGCGCTGGACCTCCTCGTGGAGGACGACGGAGCGGCCGAGGCGGCTTCCGACCCGACAGCGGCTTCCGGCTTTACAGCGGCTTCCGACCCGACGGCGGCTTCCGGCTTTACAGCGGCTTCCGACCGGACCACGGCTTCCGGCTTTACAGCGGCTTCCGGCCCGACGGCGGCTTCCGGTCCGACAGCCGGCGCGGCCGCCCGCGCAACGGTGGCGCGGCAGGGGCTCGGCTCCGGTCGTGGCACCGCGGGCATGCGGGACAGGGCGACCGGGCTCGGCGGCACCCTCGAAGCGGGCCCTCGCCCGGACGTCCCGGGATGGTCCGTGCGGGCACGGCTGCCGCGCCCCTCCTCGGCGGTGCGCCGCCACCCGGCCCTCCCGCGCGCGAGTTGGGCCGATGTGTTGACCGCGCTCGCCGTCGCGACGCTGTCGGTCGTCGCCGTCCTCATCGAGCGGCCCGCCGCCACCGCCACGGCCTGTCTGCCCGCCGTCCTCCACGCTTTGCCGCTGCTGTGGCGACGGCAGGCTCCCTGGACCGTCCTCCTCGTGGTGCTGGCCAGTGCCTGGATCCCACCGGTCGCACTGGCCCACGGGCTGCTGCCGTCGGACGTGGCCTGGGCCCTGACCCTGGCGGGCGCCTGCGCGGAATGTGTCGCCCTGCACGCGGTGGCGGCCTTCGCGGGACCCGTCGGCCGCACCTGGCCGGCGATCCTGCTGGTGGCGGGCGGTCTCGCGGCGACGACGGTCACACTGGACGCGTTCGGCGGCGGCTCCGCCGAGGCCGAGACAGGAGCCGGAGGTCTCTGGTTCCTCGTCTTTCTCTCCGTCTTCCTCTCCGTCTTCCTCGCGATGTTCCTGGCCCTGCTGATGGCCGGGGTCTGGGGCCTGGGCGTGTTGGTCCGAAGGCGCCGCGAGAGCGTCACCCGGCGTGAGGACAGCGCGTTGACGGCGACGGTGTGGTTCGCGGTCGTCGAGGCGCACGAGGAGCGGCAGCGCATCGCCGCGGAGCTGCGCCAGGCGGTTCTCCACCACGCGAACGAGGTGGTGGCCCATGCCGAACGCGACGACCTCGACGGCGCCGCGGAGCAGGCCAGAGCGGGTCTTGCCGCCATGCGCGAACTGCTGGGCATGCTAAGACAAGGGGCGGGGGCCACCACCGAAACGACAGGAACCGCCACCAGCGCGGCGGAGACCACGGAAACGGCCGAGCACCTGGCGAAGCCATGAGTCTCACAAGGCCATGGACACGTATCTCACGCAGCCATGAATCCGACGAAGCTCGAGGAGGTGTCCCATCACAGCCCGAACACATCCGGCTGTCCGGGTGCTGGTGGTCGACGACCAGGCCGTGGTCCGTGCCGGCTTCGCCGCCATCATCGACGCGGAGCCCGACCTCGCCGTCGTCGCCGAGGCCGGCGACGGCGCCCACGCCGTGGAACTGGCACGGCACCACACGCCCGATGTCGTCCTGATGGACATCCGGATGCCCGGCATGGACGGGCTGACCGCCACCCGCCTGCTCACGGCGTGGGACGACGCCCCGCGCGTCCTCGTCCTGACCACCTTCGACCAGGACTCGCACGTCCACGACGCGCTGCGCGCGGGAGCCTCCGGGTTCCTCCTCAAGGACGCGCATCCGGAGGAACTGCTCACCGGCATCCGGGCCGTGGCATCCGGGGACGGCATCCTCGCCCCGGCCGTCACCCGCCGACTGATCGAAGCCTTCGCGCACTCCGCGCCGGCGCCGGACCCCACACCCCTCGACACGCTCACCCCACGCGAGCACGAGATCCTGACACTGGTCGCGGCGGGGCTCTCCAACGCCGAGATCGCGGACGCACTCGGCGTGACGACGGGCACCGTGAAGTCCCATGTCAACGCCCTGCTGCGCAAGTTGGGCCTACGCGACCGGGTGCAGGCCACGATCTTCGCGTACGACACCGGCCTGACTCGGCCGCGCGGGGCGTGACCCCGCGTTCACTCGCCGGCTTGTTCCGCGAGTGTGTGCGCCACGAGCGCGTTGGCGTGGCCGTGTCCGAGGCCGTGCTCGCTCTTGAGCCAGGCGACGAGTTCCATGTGCTTGGTGAGTGGCGAGGCCCGGATCAGGTCCTTCCACTCCGCTGTCGGACGCCCGTACTTCTTCTCGATCGAAGGGAAGTAACTGGCGGGGCCCTTCACAGGTTCGGTCATGTCAGTCGCGTCCTTTCCTTCACTCAGCCGAACGAGGCACGCCGGCGTGTGTTGTCGTTCATGACCGGCGGGGGCGCGAGATGTCATCGACCTCCGGAAGTGATCCGGGTCACTCGCTTTTCGTGCGGCTACTTCAGCTCGGCGTCGGTGTAGAGGTCGCTTGCGGCCAGCACGTACTCGTAGTTGCTCTTGTCGACGCTGATCGGCTGGAGCAGGTAGGCGGGCACGGCCTTGACGCCGTTCTTGTAGGCCCTTCTGTTGTTCAGTTCCGGCGTCTCGCCGTTGAGGATGTCGTCGGCCATGTTCGCGGCGACCTCGGCGAGTTGGCGGAGGTCCTTGAAGATGGTCTGCGACTGCTCACCCGCGATGATCGACTTCACCGAGGCCAGTTCGGCGTCCTGGCCGGTGACGACCGGGAGGGGCTTGCCGGCGGTGCCGTAGCCGTCCGCCTTCAGCGCGGACAGGATGCCGATGGAGATGCCGTCGTACGGCGACAGGACCGCGTCGACCTGCTCGCTGCCGTACGACTCGGCGAGGACCTTGGTCATGCGCTTCTGCGCGGTGGGCCCGTCCCAGCGCAGGGTGGTGATCTGGTCGAGCTCGGTCTGGCCGGACGGGACGACCAACTGCTTGTTGTCCAGGTACGGCTGCAGGAGGTGCATCGCGCCGTCGAAGAAGAACTTGGTGTTGTTGTCGTCGGGGGAGCCGGCGAACAACTCGATGTTGAACGGGCCCTTGCCGTCCTCCAGGCCGAGCTTGTCGATGATGTGGCGGGCCTGGAGCCGGCCGACCTGCTCGTTGTCGAAGGAGACGTAGTAGTCGACGTTCTTGGTGCCGAGGATGAGCCGGTCGTAGGAGATCACCGGGATGTCCGCGTCGGCGGCCTGCTGGAGCGCGCTGTTCAGCGACTTGTTGTCGATGGCCGCGATGATCAGTGCGTCGACGCCCTGCTTGATCAGTTTCTCGATCTGTGAGACCTGGGTCTTCGGGTTGTCCTCGCCGTAGACCAGCTCGGTCTTGTACCCCTTGCCCTGCAGGTCCTCGACGACGCTCTTGCCGTCGGTGAGCCAGCGCTCGGAGGCCCGGGTCGGCATGGCGATGCCGATGGTGCCGCGCTCGGAGCTGCCCTCGCTGTTCTGACCGCCGCAGGCGGACATGGTGAGGGCGAGGGAGACCGCTCCGGCAAGGGTGGCAAGGGCGGCTCTTCGGTTGGGCATGGTGATCGTTCCCTGTTCTTGTCGTCGTCGAGACAGACCGAACGTCAGGTGAGCGGTGTGGGCGGGCCGCGGGGGATCAGCTCGGCGACCTCGTGGATCCGCACAGGGTCGCCGAGGTCGCCGGCGGGCTTGGTTCACCCGTTTCAGCGGTAGTGAGCGGCCGACGGACCTCGCTGGGATCATCGTGAATCAGGTCGCCCGACACGTTGCTCGAGCCGGGGCCCGGACGCTTCGGCGTCCCGGGTCTCGCCGACTGTCGTGATCCCTCTGCCGGTGGGCACCTGGACGTCGGTCAGGCTGCGCCACGGCGTTCCGGCCACGTGTGTGCTGATTCCGGTGATACGCAGGGCGCTCGCCTTTCCCGTCGTTCGAAATATCGTCACATGGTCAGAGGGTTGGCGAGACATTAGGAGGGGATGTGCGGGGTGTCAACGGAGCGAACACAAACGGTTCCAGAAAGCTGCCGGACATCGTCCGGGGCGGCGGCTGAAGAAACGCGAACGCAAGGCGGGGCGTCGACGAACCGCCGTCCACAGCCGATGTGTTGCTGTGTCACAGCCGTGCAACGGCGGTGTCCTGAAGGGAAGACGGGCGTGACCTGCGGGCTCTGGGGCTCCTCATAGTGAGCACAGAGCGGGAGACCGGCGGAAATGCCACCGGCCCCCTGCTGCCCCCGCCCCGGAAGGAACCTCCCGTGATGAACCGCCACCTGCGCAAGGCCGTCGTCGCCACCGCCGCGATCACCGCCGGGCTGCTGATGACGGCGTGCCAGAACGGCACCGACACCGACTCGTCCGGCACGAACGGATCGGACAAGGCGGCGGTCGCGGACAAGGCCTCGGACTCCAAGAACTCCAAGAACTCCAAGGGCGTCAGCGGCACGTTCAAGAACGGCAAGGTCGCCTATCTCGCCCCGGGCAAGTACATCGTGTCCGTGCCGGGCAAGGACGACCAGCAGTTCTGGGTCGCCGACGACACCGAGGTCTACGGCGCCGGCACGATATGCGGCGAGGCGGGGGCCAAGGTCGACGCGCCGTGCACGCTGGACCAGCTGGAGGCGGCCATCAAGAAGGCGGCCGTGAGCGCCGACGTGGAGATGAAGAACGGTGTCGCGACCCTGGTGACCGAACGGCGTGCCCCCCAGCAGGACACCGGTTCCGGCAGTGGTTCCGACTCCGACTCCGACTCCCGCGAGACCGTCGTCGAGGGCATCAACGAGGGCAAGGGCGTCAACGGAACCTGGTTCGGCAACGTCACCTACCTGGCGCCGGGCAAGTACACCGTCTCCGACATGAAGGGCACCGAGCAGCAGTTCCTCGTCGCCGAGGACACCAAGATCATTGGCTACGACGACATCTGCGAGGCCGTGAACACCGGTCCGGGCGGCGAGGGCGGCAAGGAGTGCACCGAGGCCGAACTGGAGACCGCCGCCAAGAAGGGCTTCAGCGCCGAGGTCGTGATCAGCAACGGTATCGCGACCACCATCCGCGACGACAACTGAACCGCGGGCCGGCCGCAATGCGGGCGGGCGGGGGTGGCGAGGACGCCGCGGGCGGGATGATGGTCGTCATGCGCATCCGCATCGACGCCGTCGACCTGCCCGGCCTCACCCGCCCCGCCCCTGCCGACGGTGGAGTCCCCGCGTACGGCAACATCCACGTCGCCGTGCAACGCCGCGACCGTCCGGCCGAACTCCTCGAGCCACAGCCCGGCGACGCACCGTCCGCGACCTGGACCCTGGAGTGCACCACGAGCGCCTCGCCGACCGGCACCGACGTCAAAGGCCCCTACGTGCAGGACCGTCTGGGCCGCCGGTTCATCTACCTGTCGTGGGGCACGGTCGACGAGTCGGGCACCTTCACGATGTTCCGCCGCGCCAAGCTCATGCTCGACGTCATCCCCGCCGACGTACTCGCCGCCGCCGCCCGCGACGGGCTCCTGGTCGGACGCCTCGGCCTGACCGACGCGCAGGGCGGGCCGCTGTGCGCACGAGTCGAGCCCCCGCAGATCACCTGGACCGCCGAACGCGTCGGCTAGGAGAGGTTGCGATCACCCCCTCGTCGGCATCGTTCGCGCAAGCGGGCGACCACGACAGGCGGCACGTGTGATGGCTCACGTTCTTGGCGATCGTGGGGTCTCGGCGCGTTCGCCGTCGTCCCGTGTGTCGATGCCGATGACAGCGGCGCATGGCTCATCGACGGAGGTCATGGCGCCGCGGCCGGAAGTGACCGGCAGGAACACTGCACCCGCGCGGATCAATATCTGTATTCGCGAGGTGAGAAATAGGTGGGGTGCGCGGCGAGTATTCCTCAACCGTCGACCCGATCGGATTCATTGATCACGCAGGGCCGATCGCGCCGTGCTAATGTCGATCTCAGTTGCAGGTGTGGTTGCCAGAAGGTTCATTTTCCGACGGGTTAATCAGCACGGCGACGCGGAATTCGCACAGGGTGAATTCCGTACATCGTCTCCGAAGGAGAATTGACATGGCTACTGGCACCGTGAAGTGGTTCAACGCGGAAAAGGGCTTCGGCTTCATCGAGCAGGACGGCGGCGGCCCCGACGTCTTCGCCCACTACTCGAACATCGCCACCCAGGGCTTCCGCGAGCTGCAGGAGGGCCAGAAGGTGTCGTTCGACATCGCGCAGGGCCAGAAGGGCCCGACGGCCGAGAACATCGTTCCCGCCTGACGCCTGGCAGCAACGCATACTTCGCAGCTGGGGCCCGCACCTTGGGGT
>NZ_JBHVDX010000102.1:0-32354 GCF_042802555.1 Streptomyces sp. NPDC057474
TCACCGAGCCGTGCGGCGGGCCCAAGGTCGCCGCCGTCAACCGGGCCCTGGCCACCGGGCTGGCCCGCCACCGCGAACTCGTCCTGTTCGGCGAGGACATCGACGACCCCAAGGGCGGGGTCTTCGGCTTCACCAAGGGACTCGGCGCCGCGGCCGGCCCGCGCATGACCAACGCGCCGCTGGCCGAGGCCACCATCGTCGGCGCCGCCGTCGGCCTCGCCGCCGCGGGCATGCGGCCCGTGGTGGAACTGCAGTTCATCGACTTCGCGGGCCCCGCCTGGAACCAGATCGCCGGCCAGCTCACCACCCTGCGCTGGCGCACCGTCTCCGCGTGGCAGTGCCCCGTCGTCATCTACGCGCCCTGGGGCGGCTACCTGCCCGGCGGCGGCATCTGGCACAGCCAGAGCAACGAGAGCCTGTTCACGCACCTGCCCGGACTGCGGGTCGTCGTCCCCTCCACCCCCGAGGACACCGAGGCCGCCTTCCTGGAGTCGTTCACCGCCCCCGACCCGACACTGATCCTGCTGCCCAAGCACCTGATGCGGCGCCGGCAGGCCCCCGCGCCCCGGCCCCTGCCGGCGCGCGGCGCCCGGACGCTGCGCACCGGAGCCGACGTCACCGTCGTCAGCTGGGGCAACGGCACCGAACTCGCCCTGGACGCCGCCACCGCCCTCGCCGCCGACGGCGTCCAGGCCGACGTCATCGACCTGTGCTGGCTGGCGCCGCTCGACCGGGAGAGCGTCGCCTCCTCCCTGCGCCGCACCGGACGCCTGGTCGTGGTGCAGGAGGACAACCGCACCAGCAGCTTCGGCGCCGGGCTGATCACCGAACTCCTCTCGCGCGACGAGGAGTTCTACTCACTGCTCGCCCCGCCGCGGCTGGTGGGCCGCGAGGACGTGCACGTCCCCTTCCACCCCGACCTGGAACGCGCCGTGCTGCCCGCCGCGGGCGACGTGGTCGCCGCCGTCCGTTCCGTCCTGGCCTGACCCCATGGAAAAGGAAGCGCAGATGACCACGGAGTCGGTGCTGTCCGTTCCCCGACTCGGCGAGGGCATCGTCGAGGTACGCATCGTCCGGTTCCTGAAGCAACCGGGCGACACGGTCGCCAAGGACGAGGTCGTCTACGAGATGGAACACGACAAAGCGGCCGTCGAGATCGAGTCCCCGGTGGCCGGGATCCTCGACGCCTGGCTGGTGCGGGCCGGGGACACCGTCGCGATCGGCGGCGCCGTCGCGACCATCGTCCCCGCCCGGCAGCAGAACGCCACGACCCGGCGCGAGCCTCCGGCGCGCGAGGCGGCTCCCGGGGCGTCCGCGGCTGGCCCTCCCGGCCGCGAGCACACCGGGACACGGCGCATCCCCCCGCGCACCCGCGCCCACGCCCGGCGCCTGGGCATCGACGAGGCGCTGCTGGCATCGCTCCCCGCGGCGGGCACCAGCCTGATGCCCGCCGACCTGGAGCGGTACAGCACGGCCCTGCGCGACAGCACCCCGCACCCCGGCACCCCGCACCCCGCGCACCCCGTGGAACCCGCGCACCCCGTGGAACCCGTGGAACCCGCCGGCTTCACGGACGTCGAGCAGTCCGTGCGGCAGCGGGCACTGAACCGGGCCATGCTGACCGCCCGCGACCAGGTGGTGCCCGCCGCCGTCTCCGCCCTCGTCCCCGAGGACGTACTGCGGCGGGCCCTGCGGGCGCACCGCGGCACCCGGTTCTCGACCCCCTTCCAGGTCTTCGCCCGCGTCGCCGCCGACTGCGCGGCGGCGCCGGACGCGGCGAGACTGCGCGCACGGCGGCTGACCGAGCACTCGCTGCGCGTGTACACGCACGTGGACCTCGGGATCGCCGTGGCCACCGACGACGCGGACCTCACCGTCGCGGTGGTACGCGGTGCCGACGGACTCGGGGCCGAGGAGTTCGACCAGCGCTACGCACAGGCCGTGGAACAAGCGCTCGGCGGACAGTCGCACGCCGACGGCCGGGTCACGCTGATCGTCTCGCACCTCGGCGACCCGGGGCCGACGCTGGCGGTGCCGGTGGTGGTACCACCGGCGGTGGCGACACTGTTCCTCGGCGCGGCCGAAAAGACCGGCGACACGGCCGTGCACAGGATGGTGCTGGCCTTCGACCACACGGTGCTCAACGGGCACGACGCCGCCGCCTACCTGGACGCCGTACGGCGGACGCTGACGCAGGCCGCGCAAGACGGGGACGCCCACGCGGAGCCGGCCGCCGCCGAACCCGTGACCTGCGCTGCCCCGGCTCGCCAGACCGGCGCCCAGCGGCCGGCCGCCGAGGTGCCGCAGCGACTCCTCGCCCTCGCCCGCGACATCCTCGGACACCCCGTGGACCCCGAACGCCCCCTCGGCGAGCAGGGCCTGGACTCCGCCCGCGCCCTGCGCCTGGCCCGTGAGATCCGTGCCGCCTTCGGCGTACAGCTCCCGGCGACGGCTCTGTGGCGTCACCCCACGCTGACCGCGCTGGCGGGACAACTGCCCCGCACCGCGAAGCAGACGGCGACCGCGGACCCCCACACCCCGCCCGCGTCCCTGGCCGCGACGGCCGCCGTGCCCGACGCCGACACCGCCGACGCCGACGCCGACACCGACACCGCCGCCGACGACGACGATGCCGACACCGGCGCCGACACCGACACCGCCGCCGACGACGACGACACCGCCGACGATGCCGACACCGGCGCCGACACCGGCGCCGATGCTGATGCCGTCGCCGTCATCGGCATGGCCTGCCGGGTGCCCGGCGGCGACGACGTCGAGGCGTTCTGGCGGCTGCTGAGCCGGGGGGAGTGCCGCATCGACAGCGTGCCGGCCGGACGCCTCGCGGGCGAGGCGCCCGCCGGGTTCCGGGCCGGGCTCCTGGACCGCGTCGACCTCTTCGACGCCGCCTTCTTCGACGTGACGCCCCGCCAGGCCGCTTCTATGGATCCCCAGCAGCGCGCCCTGCTCGAACTGAGCTGGCAGGCCCTGGAACACGCCGGACTCGACCCCGACTCCCTGGCCGGCAGGCCCGTCGGCGTGTACGCCGCCGCGTGCAGCTACGACTACCGCGAACAACTCGTGGAGCGCGCCGCGGCCGCCGACGGATACGCCACCACCGGCACCCTCCCCGCGTTCCTCGCCAACCGCATCTCCCACCTGTACGACTTCACCGGGCCCAGCATCACGGTCGACACCGCGTGCTCCGGCGCCCTGACCGCGCTGGCCCTCGCCCAGGCGGCGGTGCGCTCGGGGGAGTGCGACATCGCGCTCGCCGGAGCCGCGAACCTGCTCAGCAACGCCTTCAACGCCCGTGCCTACCGCAAGGCCGGGATGCTCTCGCCCACGGGCGGCAGCCACGTCTTCGACGCGGACGCCGACGGTTTCGTCCGGGGCGAGGGGGCGGGCTGGCTCGTGCTCAAGTCGCTGCGCCGGGCCGTCGCCGACGGCGACCCCGTGCTCGCCGTCGTGAGGGGCACCGCCGTCAACCACGGCGGCCGTGCCGCCGCACTGACCGCACCCAACCCCCGCGCCCAGAGCGAGCTCATCCGCTCCGCGCTCGACCGGGCCGGCCTGCGCGCCGCCGACCTCGGGTTCCTGGAGGCCCACGGCACCGGCACCCCGCTCGGCGACCCGATCGAGCTGGACGCCTTCCGCGAGGTCCTCGCCGGGGACCCGCAGGGCATGCCCGAACGGGCCGCCGGACCCCAGGGCCGCGTCTGGGTCGGCTCGGCCAAGGCCAACATCGGCCACCTCGAGGGCGCCTCGGGCCTGGCCGGGGTCGTCAAGACGGTGCAGGTCCTGCGCCACGGGCTGATTCCCGGCACCCCCGGCTTCACCCGGCTCAACCCGCACATCGAACTGGACCGGACCCCGCTCGCCGTCGCCGCGCACCCCGTGCCGTGGCCCGCGCAGGCCGGCCGGGCGCCCCGCCGCGCGGCCGTGAGCGCGTTCGGATTCGGCGGCAGCAACGCCCATGTGATCCTGGAGGAGGCGCCCGGACTGCCCAGCGCGCACACCGCCGGCGACGGCCCGTTCGCCGTGCCCCTGTCGGCCGCGACGCCCGCCTCGCTGACCCGGCTCGCCGCCGCGCTCGCCGAACTGGCCGCCGCGCCCGCCGCGCCCGCGCTGGACGAGATCGCCTGGACCCTGCAGAGCGGACGCCGCCACCTGGCGCACCGCGCGCTCTTCGTCGTCGACGATCTGGCCGGCCTCGCCCGCACGGCCGTGGAGTTCGCCCGCCGAGGCACCCAGGAGCCGCCCGCCGACCCCTGGCTGCGCGACTGGCTCGCCGGAGCCGCCACGACCGCCGCCCACTGGGCCGCGCGCCTGCCCGAGGGCCCCCGCCCGCGTCGCGTCCCGCTGGTGCCCTACCCCTTCGAGCGCCGCGCCCACTGGCTGCCCGGCACGGCGGCCGGCACCGGGCAGGGCGGTTACGTCGTCGACGCCGGCGACCCGCTGGCCGAACACCGCGTCGGCGGCCGCGCCTGCCTGCCCGGGGCCGCACTCATCGACGCGCTCGCCGGCGAGGGACCCGTCCTTCTCGACGGACTGCGCTTCCAGCAGCCCGTACCCGTGCCCGAGGGCGGCTCCGTGACCCTGGTGCGCCGCACCCAGGACGCGGACGGGCCGGCGCGCCTGACCGTCGAGCACGAAGGCGTCGTCGTCGCCCGCGCCGTCCGCTCGCACAGCCGCCCGGCGCCGCGGACGGAACCCGCCGCCGCGGCCTGGGAGGGAGAGGAGGAGAGCGTCGGCCTCGGCGCCGTCCTCGAACGCAACGGCATCGAGGTCGGACCGGTCTACCGGGTGGTGCACGACGTGCGCCGGCGGGGCGGGCAGGCCCTCGCCCGTATCGTCGCCCCCGCCGCCACCGACCCGCGCACCCGGCGGGTGGCGTGGCTGGACGCGGCGCTCCAGACCTCCTGCGCCCTGGTGGAGGGCGGCGGACCCCGCGTCGCGGCCGCCGTGGACCGCCTGGAATGGAACGGACAGGTCCCGCCCGCGGCCCGGCTGACCGTCCGAAGGACGGCGCAGGGCCCCTCGCACACCGTCGTCGACCTGGAGGTGCGGGCCGACGGGCAGAGCGTCCTGCGCGTCAGCGGACTGCGGCTGCACGCCGCCGGGACCGCCCCGCACCACGCGCCCGACGCGCCCGCGGACACCGGGCACGAGCACGAGAAGGCCGCCGCGGACGCGGTGGCGTCCCTGCGTGTGCTGATGTCCGACCGGGACGGACCGCAGCACCCGGCGCCGGGCCCCGCACCCGCCCCGGTGGCACCACGGGAACGGGAACGGGAACGGGAACGGGCCACGCACCAGCCCGCCGTCCGCATGCTCGCCCCCGAATGGCGCACCGAACCCGCCGAACCCGCCGAACCCGCCGACGCTGCCGGACCCGCCGAACCTGCCGGACCCGCCGAACCTGCCGGACCTGCCGGACCCGCCGAACCTGCCGGACCTGCCGGACCTGCCGGACCTGCCGGACCTGCCGGACCCGCCGGACCCGCCGGTGGCCGGCTCCACGGGCTCGTGCTGGTCCATGACACCGCCGCCGCCCGCCTCGCCGAAGGCGTCGGCGCCCGCACCGTACGGGCCGACTCTCCCGGCCTCGCGCAGGCCGTGCGGGGCGCTGGCCACGTCGCCCTCCTCGTCGACGGCTCCCGCTGGAGCGAGGACGCGGCCGGGACCGGGGCACTGCGCGGCTGGCTGCGGGCCCTGCTGACCGTGGCCCAGGAACTCGCCGCCGCCGCCCGCCCCGCCCGCCTCACCCTGGTCACCACCGGCCTCGCCGCCCCGGACGGCGGCACCCCGGCGCCCGGGGCATCGCTCCAGGGCGCCCTGCTCGGAGCCGTCCGCACACTGCCCCGCGAGATCGACGGCCTCACCGCGGCCGCCGTCGACCTCGACGCCGCCGCCGGACCCCGCCAGGTGGCCGCCGCACTGGCCGAGCCCTGCGCCGAGGCCGTGCCGCTCATCGCGCTGCGCGGCACGCGGCGGCTGCGCCAGGTGTACGCCGACCGGCCCGAGCCCGCCCCCGCCGCCGCCGGCCACGGCTTCGTCGACGGCGGAACGTACATCCTGCTCGGCGGCACCGGCGGCATCGGCGCCGAGGTCGCCCGCCACCTCGCCCGGCGCTACGGTGCCCGGCTGCTGCTCGTCGGACGCTCGGCGGCCGACGACCGCACCCGCGCCCTGCTGGAGGACCTCGCCTCGGCGGGCGGCACCGCCCGCCATCTGAGCGCCGACATCACCCGACCGGCCGACCTGCGGCGGGTGCTGGCAGAGTGCCGCGCCACGTTCGGCGAACCGGACGGCATCGTGCACAGCATCGGCTCGCTCAGCCCCGCCCGGCTGCCCCAGCTCACCCCCGACGACCTCGAGAAGGTCCTGGCCACCAAGGTGAGCGCGGTCCTGGCACTGCGCCGCGCCCTGCGCGGCCGCCCCGGCACACGGCCCGCCGCGCTCGTGCTGTTCTCCTCCGCCGCCGGGCTCTTCGGCAGCGTCGGCGGACTCAACTACGCCGCCGCCAACGCCTTCCTCGACCACTACGCCACCGCCGTCGACGGCGACGGCCACCTCACCGTGCGCACCTTCGACTGGGGGCTGTGGCGCGACACCGGGCTCGCCCGCCGCTACACCGCGCACGTCAAGCGCGAATACCCCGGGCTCACCGACTTCGTACCGGAAAGGGGAGTGGCCGCCTTGGAAGCGGGCATGTCCGGCAACCGACCGCAGACCGTCGTGATCAGCGGTGATCCCGAGCCACTGCGCCCGCTCACCGCGCGCCCAACGCCCGCCGCCACACACAGCCGGGCCGCCGCCGGGGAAGAAGCGTTTCCGCCCCCCGGGGCCGGCGACGCCGCGCACCGGCTGGACCGCTACGCCCGCGCCGCGCTCGCCCACCGCATGACCGCACTCGGCCTCGCCCCCGCGTTCGCCGCCCGGCCCGACACCGCGACGCAGACCGCGGCCGGGCTGCTCCACGCCGTACCCGAGCACCGCAGGCTCCTTGCCGCGATCCTCGAACTCCTCACCGAGTACGCCGAGGCGGGGCACCCCGTGCCCGACGCGGCCGAACTGGCCCGCACCCGCCAGGCACTCCTGGCCGACCATCCCGACCTGGCCGGACACCTCACCCTGCTCGAGCGGACCCTGGAGTCGTACGGGCCCGTCCTGCGCGGCGAACTGCCCGCCGGCGCCGTGCTGTTCCCCGGCGGCGACCTCAGCGGCGTCACCGCCGTCTACAGCGGCAACCAGCTCTTCGACCCGGTCAACTCCGCCGCGGCCGCGGCCCTCGCCGACGCCGCCACCGCGTCGGCCGCGCCGCGCGTCCTGGAGATCGGCGCGGGCGTCGGCGGCACCACCGCCTCGGCGCTGGCCGCCCTGGACGCCCGTGGCGTCCGGGACGTCGACTACACCTACACCGACGTCTCCCCGGCCTTCCTCCAGCACGGACGACGCCGCTTCGGCGACCGCGTGCGCCCGCGCCTCCTCGACATCGAGAAGAACCCCGAGACCCAGGGCCTCGCGTCCGGCGCATTCGACCTGGTCCTCGCGAGCAACGTGATCCACGCGACCCGCGACCTGTCCCGCACCCTCGCCCACGTCGCCCGGCTGATCGCCCCCGGCGGCCGGCTGCTGCTCGTCGAGATGGTCGTGCCGGCCGCCGTCTACACCCTCACCTTCGGTCTGACGGACGGCTGGTGGCGCTATGTCGACACCGGCCGGCGCATGCCGCACGGCCCGCTCCTGGACGTGCCCCGCTGGCGCGCCCTGCTGCGGGAGCACGGCTGGAGCCTGGCGGAGGCGGACCACCTGCACGACGCGCCGGGATGCGTGGCCCTGCTGACGTGCCTGCCGCCGGCCGCCGCCCACACCAACAGCGACAGCGACAGCGGAAGCGGCAGCGATGGCGGCAGCGATGGCGACGGGGCCGGGACGGGGTCCGCCGCCCGCGACATCGCCGAGGAGCTGCGCGCCCTCGTGCGCGACCTGCTCGGGGACCCCGGCGCCGAGGTGCCCGGCTACCTGCCCTGGCAGGAGCTGGGCGTGGACTCGCTGCTCAACATGGAACTGGTCGAGGCGCTGTCCCGGCGCTACGGACCGGTGAGCGCGACCACCCTGTTCGAGCACCGTACGGTCGACGAACTCGCCCGGACGCTGGCGGCGCGCGGCGCGCCACAGGCACCCGCCGCACCCGCACCCGCCGCACCCGCACCCGCACCCGCCGCACCCGCACCCGTACCCGCCGCGCCCGCCGCCCGGCCCGCCGCGCCCGCGCCGTCGCCCCGCGCCGAGGAGGACACCGGCCTCGCGGCGCGCCTCGTGCGGATCGTCGGCGAGCTCACCGCCCAGGACCCCGGCCTGCTCGACGCGGACACCGACTTCCCCCGGCTGGGCGTGGACTCGCTCCTCAACGAGGAGTTCTGCGAGCGGCTGCGCGCGATGTTCCCCGGGCGCCCCATCGCCTCGACCCTGCTCTTCGAGCACCCGAGCCCGAGGGCGCTGGCGAGCCACCTCGCGCCGCCGCGGCCGGCCCCGCAGCGGTCCGCGCCCACCCGCCCCGTACCCGCGCGCACCGCCCCGGCCGCCCGGACGGGCGCCGTCGCGCCTGCCGTCGCACCGCCCCCGGCCCCCGCCCCCGGCGGCACCGGTGCCCCCGCCATCGCCGTCGTGGGCCTGGCCGGGCGCTACCCGGGCGCCCAGGACCTCGCGGCCTTCTGGGAACTGCTGCGCGCCGGACGCACCCCCGTGCGCGAGGTGCCCGCCGAGCGGTGGGACTGGCGCACCGCGCGCACCCTCGGCGGCGGCTACGCCCGCTGGGGCTGCTTCCTCGACGGGATCGACACCTTCGACCCGGCGATGTTCCGGATCACCCCGCGCGACGCGGCCCTGATGGACCCCCAGGAGCGGCTGTTCCTCGAGATCGCCAAGGAATCCTTCGAGAACGCCGGCTACGCCCGGCACACGCTGACGGGCAGCCGGGGCGGCCCGCGCGTCGGTGTGTTCGCCGGGGTCACCGCCAACAGCCATCTGCTCGCCCAGCGGGACGCCCGTACCGCCGGCGCCGACAACCCCGAGTACGCCGTCACCGCCGCCGCGTCCGTCGCCAACCGCGTCTCGCACGCCTTCGACCTCAGCGGCCCGAGCCTGACCGTCGACACCATGTGCTCGTCCTCGCTGACCGCGCTGCACCTGGCCTGCCGCGCCCTGGAGCACGACGAGGCCGACCTGGCGCTCGCCGGAGGCGTCAACCTCTACCTGCACCCCGACCGGTTCGCCGGCCTGTGCGCCCTGGGCATGCCCTCCCGCGGCGACCGCACCCGGGCCTTCGGCGCGGGAGGCGACGGCTTCGTGCCCGGCGAGGGAGCCGGCGCCGTCGTCCTCAAGCGCCTGGACCGCGCCGAGGCGGACGGCGACACCGTCCACGCCGTGATCCGCGGCACCGGACTCAACCACGGCGGCGGCAGCGGCGGCTACACCGTCCCCAACCCCCGCGCCCAGGCCGCCCTCATCGGTGCCACGCTGCGCCGCGCCGGCGTCGACCCCTCGACCGTCGGCTACCTGGAGGCGCACGGCACCGGCACCGAACTCGGCGACCCCATCGAACTGCGCGCCCTGGCCCTCGCCTTCGGGCAGGCCGGCGCCCGGGGTCCGCTGCGCATCGGCTCGGTCAAGTCCAACATCGGCCACGGTGAGGCCGCCGCCGGCATCGCCGGCCTCACCAAGGCGATCCTCCAGCTGCGGCGCGCCTCGTTCGTGCCCACCCTGCACGCCGAGCGGCTCAACCCCAAGCTCGCTCTGGAGGACACCGCGCTGCGCATCCAGACGACGGCCGAACCCTGGGACAGCACCGGGACACCGCGCCGCGCGGCCGTCAGCTCCTTCGGCGCGGGCGGCGCCAACGCCCACGCGGTCCTGGAGGAGTACCGCGCCGCGCCGGTGCGGCACCAGCCCGGCCCACCCGTGCTGGTGCCCCTCGCGGCGCCGGACGCCGAGCGGCTGGCCGCCACGGCCCGGGCGCTCGCCGACGCCGTCGACCCGCACGCCCTCGCCGACATCGCGCACACCCTGCACGCGGGCCGCGACCACGGGCCGCACCGGGCCGCCGTCGTCGCCCACGACCGGGCCGAACTGCGTGCCGCGCTCCGCGCGCTGGCCGACGGCACCGCCCACCCGGCCCTGGTGAGCGCACCGGTGGCGCGGGACGCGGACACCGCGGCCGCCGCATGGGTCACCGACGCCGCCCGCACCGCACCGGCCGCCGGACGCAGGGTGCCGCTGCCGGGCACACCGTTCGCCCGGGTGCGCTGCACGCCGCCCGGGGCGTCCTCGTCCCCGATGCCGCTCACCGACACGGTGACGGTGCCCGCCTCCCGCACCGTGACCGCCCGCCTCGGCGGGGCCTCGCGCTGGGTCGCCGACCACGTGGTGGACGGGCAGCCGCTGCTGCCCGGGGCGTTCCACCCCGAACTGGTGCACGAGGCGCTGCTCGGCGCGGGCGAGAACCCCTACCGCACCGTGCTGCGCGACCTCATCTGGCCGCAGCCGGCCACCGGGCTGCCGATGACGGTGACCACCGTCCTGGAGGAACCCGACGCGCGTGGCTCCCGGCGCTTTCGCACCTCGGTCGCGGACACGGTCGTCGCCAAGGGCTGGGCCGAACCGTCGGCCGGGTCCGAGCCGTCCCCGGTGCGCCCGGTCCTCGTCTACCGGGCCGCGGACCTCGACGCCCACCTGGGCGCCGGCGACCCCGAGGACTTCTACCGCGTGTTCGCCGCGCAGGGCTTCGCCTACGGGCCCCTGTACCGCACCGTGCGCCGGGCCGTCGCCCACGGCGAGGAGGTCACCGCCGAGCTGCGGCTGGCCGCGGGAGAGGACCCCGACGGGCGGCACGTGGTGCACCCGGCGCTGTTCGACGGCGCCTGCCAGACGGCCGCCTACCTGCTGCTCGCCGAGGACGCCGCAACCCCGCGCCGGCTGCGGCCGCTGGCCGTGGACCGGCTGACGGTCCGCCAGCCCGCGACCGGGGGCGCCTATGTGCACGCGCGCCGGGTGCGGCGCGACGACGTGGCCGGCATCCACGTCTTCGACCTGAACCTGATCGACCCCGACCGCGGCGAAGTCCTCGTCGAGGTGGAGGGATTCCGCGTCCGCGTGGACGCCGTCCCGCAGCCGGCCCGGACGGAAGCAGCCGGCGCGGGCGTGAGCGGCGGCGCGGCGCCCGGGGCCGGGGTGCCCGTCGCGGGCTACCGGACCGGCTGGCGGCCGGAGCCGGCCGGCACACCGGCGCACACCGGCCCGCACGGGCCGCTGTGGGTCGTCGGGGACGGCCCGCTCGCCCCCCGGTGGGGCGCGAGCGCCGCCGCGGTCCTGCGCACGGAGCAGGCCCGTGAGGAGGACACACTCGCCGACACCGCCCGGCGCACCGGGACACCGGCCGTCGTCCTGGTCGACCTCACCGAGGACCTCGCCGCCGGCCGGCTCGGACGCCTGCCGCTGACACCGCGGCAGACGGCGGGGGAGTGGACACGGTTCGCGGGCGGAGCGCTGGCCACCGTGTTCGGGCTGCTGCGGGCGTTCGTCCGCAGCCGCGCCCTGGACGGGACCCGCATCCTGCTGGTGACCCGGGCCGAGGACAACGGCGACATCGCGCCGGCCGTGCGCGGGCTGCACAGCCTGGCGCGGACCGTCGCCGGTGAGACCGGCCGCTTCACGCTGCGCCTGGCCACGCTCGACGCGCACGGCACGGACCGCGCGGACACCGCGGACCTGGTGGCCGAGGCGATGCGCGCGGGGGACGGGCGAGCCGCGCAGGGCAGCGACTGGGTGCGGCTGGGCGCGGCCGGGCGCCGGGTGTCGGTGCTGACGCCGGTTGCGGACGCGGCGCCGACGGCCCGGGACACGGCCGCCGGCCCGCTCGCCCCGGACGCGACGTACCTGGTCACCGGGGGGCTCGGAGGACTCGGCCGGCACGTGGCCGCCGACATCCTCGAGCGCGCACCGCGGGCGCGCCTGGTGCTGGTGGGGCGCTCGGAGCCGGACGAGGCGGCACTGGAGGAACTGCGGCGGGCGGGTCCGGTCACCTACCGGCGCTGCGACGTCGCCGACGCGGACCAGGTCGCCGAACTGACACGGTGGCTGGAGCGCGAAGGCGTCACCCTGCGGGGCGTCGTCCACACGGCCGGGGTCCTGCGCGACGGGTTCCTGCGCCACAAGACGCCGCAGGCGGTGGAGGAGGTGTGCCGGGCGAAGGTGCTGGGCGCGCTCCACCTGGACGCCGCGCTCGCCGGGCACCCGCTGGACTTCTTCGTGCTGGCGTCGTCGCTCGCGGCGCTGGTGGGCAACCAGGGCCAGTCGGACTACGCCTTCGCCAACGGCTTCCTCGACGGCTTCGCGGCCCGCCGCACCGCCTGGGGCAGGCCCGGCCGCACCCTGTCCGTCGGCTGGCCGGTGCTCGCGGACGCGGGCATGGCACCCGACGCGGACACCCTGGCCTACCTCCGCGACACCTACGGCCTGCGCCCGGTCGCGACCCGCACGGCCCTGAGCCGCGTGTGGCCCCTGCTGGACCAGGCCGCAGACGCACCGACGTCGTACGCGGCGCTGGTGGCGGGGGAGCGCACCGTGTGGGACCGGGCCCTGGCGGTGCGCCCAGATGCACCCGCCGCCGCGGCCACGGCCGAGGACGCCGCCGCGCAGCGGGTCCCGGACCCGCGGCCCGGCCCGGCACCCGCCGTCTGGGACCGGGCCCTGGCGGTGCGCCCAGATGCACCCGCCGCCGCGGCCACGGCCGAGGACGCCGCCGCGCAGCGGGTCCCGGACCCGCCGCCCGGCCCGGCACCCGCCGTACGGCCCGGGCCCGCCGGCACCCCCGCCGTACGGTCCGCGGGAGCGGCCCGCCCCGGCGGGCCCCGGCAGGCCGCGTTGCGCTGGATCGCCGGGCGCGTCGGGCAGGCCGTGGGCCGGCCGGCCGGCGAACTCGACCCCGGCACACCCCTCACCGACTACGGCGTCGACTCCCTCGCCCTGATGCGGCTCGGCCGGCTCCTGGAGGACGACCTCGGCCGGGTGCCGCTGTCCGTGCTCCTGGACAGCGCCAGCCTCCTGGAACTGACGGACCGCCTCCTCAAAGACCACGGAGCGCAGCTGACGGCCGCCGTCACCGCCGCCGGGCCCGACCCCGCCGGCGCCCCCGCCGGCGCCCCGGCCCCTCTCGTCCCCGACACCGCCCCCGCCGGCGCCCCGGCCGCCCTCGTCCCCGACACCGCCCCGGGCCCCCTCGTCCCCGACACCGCCCCGGGCCCCCTCGTCCCCGACACCGCCCTGGCCGCCCTCGTCCCCGACGCCTTTCCCGCCGCCCTGCCCGACCGTCTCCTCGGCATGTGGGCCGCCGACCAGTCCGCCGCCCCCCACGCCCCGTACAACGTCTCCCTGTCCTGGCGGCTGCCCGCCACCGCCGACCGCCCGGCCCTGCAGGCCGCCGTCGCCGACCTGGTCCGCCGCCACCCCGTGCTGGGGTGCTCGGTGCGCCCCCACGACGGCGTCCCCGCCTTCGTGCCCGCCGAGGAACCCCCCGTGCTCGTCACCCGGACCGTCGAGGAGGACGCCCTGGAACGCGCCGTCACCGACGAGGCCGACCGGCGGCTGCGGACCTCCTCGGAGCCCCTGCTGCGCGCCGTGCTCTGGGAGGTCGAAGGAGGCCGCCCCGTCCTGCAGCTGACCACCCATCACATCGCCGTGGACGGACGCTCCGCCGACCTGCTGCGCCGCGACGTCGCCGCCCTCTACGCCGCCCGCACCCGCGGCGTCCCAGCCGCGCTCCCCGCCGCCGCGCCCTTCGCCGCGGCGCTGCACCGCGAGCGCGACGCCCGGCCGGGCGAGCGGGCCCACGCCGAGCGCCACTGGAGCGCGCGCCTGGCCCAGGACCCGCCCCGGGGCGTCCTGTTCCCCGGCGGCGGCGAGCGGGCCGGCGCGGCCGGCGCCCACCGCGAGTACCGGCTGCCCGCCGGCCTGTGCGACGCGCTCGGCGACATCGCGCGCACCGCCGGCGTGTCCCGCTTCACCGCACTGCTCGGCGCGTTCGCCGCGACCCTCGCCCGGGCCACCGGACACCGCTCGCTGCTGCTGGCGGTGCCCACCTACGGGCGCGACGCCGAGCGGGACGAGGCCACCGTCGGCTGCTTCGTCAACACCGTCCCCCTGCGCGTCGACCTCGACCCCCGCCTCCCGCTCACCGCATGGCTGGAGGAACTCGGCCGCGACGTCCGCGACGCCCTGGCACACACCGCGCTGCCCTACCCGCGGCTCGCCGAACTGTGCCGGGCCGCCGGCGGCGACGAGGGCGTGCCGGCCGTCACCCTCGCCTACCAGAACTGGCAGCGGGACGGCGCGGAAACCGCCGACGGATGGGAGCCGGTGCACCGGCGGGGCCAGCGCGGTCACTTCGACCTCGGCCTGGAGGTCACCGACACCCCCGACGGCGTCGAGATCCTCGCCAACCACCGCACCGCCGTCCTCGACGGCGACGCCGTCGACCGCCTCGTCGACGACCTCCGCCGCACCACCGTCGAACTGGCACGCGGCACCCGGGCCGCACCGGGCGCGAGAGCGGCGAGCGTCGGCGACCTCCTCGACCCGGCCGCCGGAACCCTCGTGACACGCTTCGCCGCCACCGCCCGGCGCTGCCCGGAGGCGACCGCCGTCGAGGACCGCCACGACCGGCTCACCTACGCCGAACTCGACGCCCTCTCCGACGACGTCGCACGGCGCGTCGACGCCGCCGCCCGGCCGGGCGAACCCGTCGCCGTCCTGATGCACCGCTCCGCACGGCTGCCCGCCGTGCTGCTCGGCATCCTCAAGAGCGGCCGCCCCTACGTACCGCTGGACGACTCCTACCCCGGCGAACGGCTGGCGATGGTCATCGCCGACGCGGGGTGCGAGGTCGCCGTCGCCGACCGGGACCTGACCCGGCTGCTGCCGCAGCGGCTGCGGACCGTCGACCCGGCGGCCGCCCGGCCGGGCGGCGACGGCCCCACCGGCACGCCCGCCACGCCCGCCGACCTCGCGTACCTCATGTTCACCTCCGGCAGCACCGGCCGGCCCAAGGGCGTCGGCGTCACGCACGGCAACGTCGTCCACACCCTGGAGGCGATCGCGGCCGCCGTCGGCATCGACGAGCGGGCGCCCGGAAAACTCCTCGCCGTCACCACCGTGTGCTTCGACATCTCCGTCCTGGAACTGTTCCTGCCGCTCCTGGTGGGCGGGACCGTCGTCGTCGCCGAACGCGCCGACGTCGTCGACGCGGGCCGCCTGGCCCGCCTCCTCGACGAGCACCGGATCACCGCCATGCAGGCCACGCCCGCCGGCTGGCAGCTGCTCGTGGAGGGCGGCTGGAGCGGGACGCCCGCACTGACCGCGCTGTGCGGCGGCGAAGCGCTGCCGCACAACCTCGCCACCGCCCTCGTCCGACGGACCGGCAGCCTGTGGAACGTCTACGGCCCGACCGAGGCCACCATCTGGTCCACCCTCGCCCGCGTGAGCGAGAACGGGCCGGTGCACCTGGGGGAGCCGATCGGGGCGACGGAACTGGCCCTCACCGAGGTCGACGGACACCGTCCCCCCCGGCCCGAAGAGCCCGGCGAGCTGTGGATCGGCGGGGCGGGCGTGGCACAGGGCTACTGGCACCGACCCGACCTGACCGCCGAGCGCTTCACCGCACATCCGCTGCACGCGGCCGGCGGCGGGCGCTGGTTCCGCACCGGTGACCTGGTACGCCGGGACGAGGACGGCCGGCTGCTCTTCCTCGGCCGGGCCGACAGCCAGGTCAAGATCAGAGGCCACCGGGTCGAACTCGGCGAGATCGAGGCCGTGCTGAGCGCCCACCCCGCGCTCGCCCGCGTCGTCCTCGCCGTCCGCGGCGACGGCCCCTCGGCCAGGCTCCTGGTGATCGCGGTGCCCCGCGACGGCGCGGCCCTGCCGGACATCGGCGACCTGCGCGACTTCGCCTCGGCCACCCTGCCGCCGTGGATGCTCCCCGACCGCCTGGTCGCGGCCGAGGAACTGCCGCTCACCCCCAACGGCAAGGTCGACCGCAACGAGGCCGTCCGCCTGGCCACACAGCCCACACAGCCCGCACAGCCCGCACAGCCCATCCCCCCGGCCCCGGCAGGCCGGCGCCCCGAACCCGCCGCCCCGGCCGCCGCCCCGCACCCGGCCGCCGGCAGGCGGGCCGTGACCGAGGAAGACCTCACAGGGCACGTCCGCGCCCTGTGGGGCGAACTGCTCGACCTCGACGACGTACCCCGCGACCGGCGCTTCTTCGACCTCGGCGGGAACTCCCTCCTCCTGGGGCGGCTCTTCGCACGGCTCGACGACGCCCACCCCGGCACCGGCATCGAGCTCGCCGACCTGTTCGCCCGGCCCACCGTCGACGACATCGTCGACCTCCTCACCGAGCGGCTCGCCCGCCCCCTGGGGGGCCGGGGCCCCCACCGGGCCCCCGCCGCACCCGTCCGACCCTCCCGCCGTGAGCTGCGGCGCGCGTTCCGACTCGGAGACGAACGATGAACCACGACCCCGGACCCGACCACGACCCCAACGCCATCGCCGTCGTCGGCATGGCCTGCCGATTCGGACCCGCGACCTCGGTCGGCCGGCTCTGGGAGCTGCTCGACCAGCAACGCAGCGGCATCCGCCGCTACACCGAGGCCGAACTGATCGGCCTCGGCCACGACCCCGCGACCGTGCGCCGCGACACGTTCGTGCCCGCCGGGGCCGTCCTGGAGGAGGCGGACGCCTTCGACGCCGAGTTCTTCGGCTACAGCGCCCAGCACGCCGAGTGGCTGGACCCGCAGCAGCGCCTGGTCCTGGAGACCGCCTGGCACGCCCTGGAGGACGCCGGCTTCGCCCCCGACCGCACCGGGCTGCGCACCGCCGCCTACGTCTCCGTCGGCCAGCCGACGCTCCCGCCCGTGGGCATCACCGAACTCGACGCCGCCGGGATGATCCGCTTCTCCTCCCGCGACAAGGACTTCGCGGCCACCCGCGTCTCCTACAAACTCAACCTCACCGGCCCCAGCCTCACCGTGCAGAGCGCCTGCTCCAGCGGCCTCGTCGGGATGCACCTGGCCGCCGAGAGCCTGCTCGGCCAGGAATGCGATCTGGCCGTGGTGGCGGGGGCGTCCCTGCACTTTCCGCAGGCCGGATACCTCGCCGCCCCCGGCATGATCCTCTCGCCCACCGGCGAGTGCCGCCCCTTCGACGACCACGCCGACGGCACCCTCTTCGGCAACGGCGGCGGCGCCCTCGTCCTGCGCCGCCTCGCCGACGCGGTCCGCGACGGCGACCCGGTCCGCGCCGTGCTGCGCGGCAGCGCCGTCAACAACGACGGCGCCCGCAAGATGGACTACCACGCGCCCTCTCCCGAGGGGCAGGAGGCCGTGATCCGCGAGGCCCTGGCCGTCGCCGGCACCGACCCCCACTCGGTCGGCTACCTGGAGACCCACGGCACCGGCACCCCCCTGGGCGACCCCGTCGAATTCGCCGCCCTGGAACGGGTCTACGGCGGCGAGCGCCCCCATCCGGCGGCCGTCGGATCGGTCAAGTCCGCGCTCGGCCACCTCAACACCGCCGCCGGCATCGCCGGCGTCATCAAGGCCGTACTGGCCCTGGAGCACGCCACCGTGCCGCGTCAGGTCCCCTACACCGGACCCAACCGCGCCCTGCGCGGCGCGGGCGGCCTGCGGATCGCCGATCGCAGCGTCGCCGAGGCGGGCTGGCCCGTCCCCCAGGGACCCCGGCGCGCCGCCGTCAGCTCCTTCGGCATCGGCGGCACCAACGCCCACGTCGTGCTCGAACAGGCCCCCCCGGCCCGCGAGCGGGCACCCGGGGACGACGGCGGTGTGCGCTTCAGCGTCCTGTCCGCCCACACCCCAACCGCCCTGCGCGAACTCGCCCAGAACCTCGCCGACGCCGTCGCAGGGCTGTCCCTGACCGACGTGGCGCACACCCTGCGCGAGGGCCGCAGCCACCGCCGCGTCCGTACCGTGATCGGCGCCGCCTCCACCGGCGAACTCGCGGACAGACTGCGGGCGCTGGCCGCCGGCACGCCCCTGCAGAGCGACAGCACACCCGACGCCTACCGGGCCTGGATCGCGGGCGAGGGCGACCTGCCGCAGGACGACACGCCCGGGGCGCGGCGCGTGCGGCTGCCCGGCTACCCCTTCGCCCGTACCCGCTGGCCCCGGCCCGGCGCCGCACCGGCCCGCACCGTACGCCCGACAGAACCCCTGGCCGCCGACCACGTCGTGGCCGGCCGGCCCGTACTGCCCGCCGCCGCCCAGCTCGACCTGGCGCTGACCGCCGCCCGGCGCGCCGCCCCCGCCACGACCGGCCTCACCGACATCGCCTTCCACCGTCCGGTGACGGTCACCGGCGCCGTGACGCTGCGCACCGCCGTCGACGGCGACACCGTGCGCGTCCTGTCCGACGTCACGCACACCGAGGCCCGCCTGTACGGCGGCGAGCAGCCCGCGGCGCAACGGCTCGACCCGGCCGCGCTGCGCGCCGCCCACCCCCACTCGGCCGAACCGGCCGAGCTGTACCGGTACTTCGCCGACCACGGCGTCCTCTACGGTCCCGCCTTCCAGGTGCTGCGCGAACTGCGCCACGGCCCCGAGGGCGCCCTGGCGCGCGTCGCGGCGAGCAGCGCCTACGGCGACGGCGACACCCTGTCCCCCTACGTCCTCGACGGCGCGCTGCAGACGGTCATCGGATGCGTGCTCCGCGAGGACCTGGGCGGCGAGACGTTCATCCCCTTCGCCGTCGACGCGCTGACCGTGCACGGCGAACTGCCGCACGACGTGTGGGTACGGGTGCGTCCGGCCCGGCTCGCGGGCGGCGGCCGGCGGGTTCGCAAGTACGACGTGACGGTCGCCGATCCGGGCGGCGTCCCGGTGCTCACCCTGAGAGGTCTGGCACTGCGCCCGGTCCCGCGCGACGCCGCCGCGACCGCCGCCGGTCCGGCCGTCACACCGGCCCGCGCCCCCGCGGGCGGCGCCCCCCTCGAGCGCCGGCTCCCCTCCGACGTCCACCTGTTCGCCCGCGCGGCCGTCCCCTTCCCCGGCGCCCCCGGCGACCCCGGCGCCCCCGGCGACCCCGGCGCCCCCGGCGGCCTCGCCCCCCTCGTCGTCATCGGCGACGCCCCGCTCGACGGGGCCGCTGTGCGGCTGGCCGATCCCGCCGACGCCGAGGACGCCGCCGCCCTCGGCGACGAACTCCTCGCGCGCCTCGGCGACGCCACCGAGCCGCCCGTGGTGGTCTGGCCGCTCACCGGGGGCGCCCCCGGCGCCGCGGCCCACGCCCTGCGCGTGCTCGCCCTGCTGCGCTCCCTGCTGCGGCCGCTGTCGCGGCGCGGCGCCCGGATCGTCGTGCCCTACCCCGCCGACGCCCCCGCCGACGCCCCCGCCGACGCGGCCGCCGTCACCGGCGACGGCCTGGCCGCGCTGGGCCGTTCGCTCGCCGGGGAGAACCCGCGCTTCGAGCTGACCGCCGTGGCCCTCGACGCCGGCGCCGGACCCGACGCCCTCGCCGCCGCCGTGCGCGCCGCCGCCGCCCGCCCGCCGCAGGCGAGGTGGCTCGGCGCAGCCCGCGACGCCACGCTCACCACCCGCGTCCTGCGGCCCCTGGACACCCCCGCCCCCGGCCGCGACCCGTTCCGTGACGGCGGCCGCTACTGGATCAACGGCATGGGCGCCCTCGCGGCGCTCCTGGCCGGCCACCTCCTCGACACCCACGCCGCGCACATCGTCCTCACCGGCCGCTCGGCCGCCGACGGCGCACGCGGCGCCGAGATCGCCCGCCTCGCCGAACACGCCGCCCGCACCGGCGGATCGGTCACCTACCACCGGCTGGACAGCGCCGACCCGGCGGCCGTGCACGCCCTCGCCGGCCGGCTGCGCGCCGAGGGACCCGTCCACGGCGTCCTGCACTGCGCCGGCACCCTGCGCGACGCGTACGTCCTGCGCAAGGAGAGCGCCGACGCCGCCGCCGTCGTGGCGGCCAAGCTGACCGCGGCCGCCGCGCTCGACGCGGCCACCGCCGACTGGGAGCTGGACTTCTTCGTCGCCTACTCGTCCGTCTCCGGCGCCCTGGGCAGCCCCGGCCAGGCCGACTACGCGTTCGCCAGCTCCGCCCTCGACACCCTCCTCGCACGCCGCGCCCGCCGCCGCGCCGCCGGCTCCCGGCACGGGCGTTCGCTCTCGGTGAGCTGGCCGTACTGGGCCGAGGGCGGCATGCGGACGTCCGGCGACGCCGCACAGATGCTCTCGGAACTCGGGATGCGTCCGCTGCCGTCCGCCACCGGGATCGCCGTCCTGGAGGCGCTGCTCGGCGCCCCCGACCAGGACGGCGAGGAGAGCGCCCCCGTCGTGCTGTACGGCGACGGCGACCGGCTCCGCGCCTCCTTCCCGCTGCTCACCGACGAGCCGGCCCACCCCGGCACACCAGCCCCCACGCCCCCCACGGCCCCGGAGGCCCCGCACGCCCCGAGGCCTCCGGCCGCCGGACCCGCCCCGGCCCCGGCGGGCACCGCCCCCGGTCTCCTGGAGGACCGGCTGCGCGCCGTCGTCGCCCAGGCCACCCGCACACCCGTCAAGGAGGTCACGTCCGAGCGGCCCTTCGACGACCTGGGCATCGACTCCCTGCTCGCCATCCGCGTCGTCGAACTCCTGGAGGGCGACTTCGGACGGCTCTCCAAGACCCTCCTCTTCGAGTGCCGTACGGTCGGCGAACTCGCCGAGCACCTCGCCGAGGAGTTCCCCGAACGGTGCGCCGAACTCACCGGCGCCACCGCCGCCGCACCCGTGGCGGCCACTCCCGGACCGCCCGCCTCCTCCACCGCCCCGCTCGCCCCGCCACCGGGCCGCCAGGACGCGCCGCTGCGGGAGGCCGCCGGCCCGGCCGTCGGCCCGGGCGCCGGCCCTGACCCCGCCGGCATCGATCCGCGGGCCGTCGCGATCATCGGCGTCGCCGGACGCTTCCCCGAGGCCGACGGACTCGACGAGATGTGGGCCAATCTCCTCGCCGGGCGCGACAGCGTCACCGAGGTCCCGCGCGACCGCTGGGACGCCGGCGCCCTGTACGACCCCGACAAGTCCCGCGTCGACCGCACCTACACCAAATGGGGCGGCTTCGTCCGGGGCGTCGAGAACTTCGACGCGCCGCTGTTCAGCATCTCGCCGCGCGAGGCCGGCACCGTCGACCCGCAGGCCCGCCTCTTCCTCGAGGCCTGCTGGGCCGCCCTCGACGACGCCGGGTACACCCCGGGCACCCTCGTCACCACCGGCGACCCCGTCCACCGCCGGGACGTCGGCGTCTTCGTCGGCGCCATGTACGGCGAGTACCAGCTGCACGAGGCCGAGGAGCGGCTGCGCGGCAACCACGTCCTGGCCAACAGCGCCTACTGGTCCATCGCCAACCGCGTCTCGTACTACTTCGACTTCCAGGGACCCAGCACCGCCGTCGACACCGCCTGCTCGTCCGCGCTCACCGCCATCCACCTCGCGGTCGAGTCACTGCGCGCGGGCAGCTCGAAGGTGGCCGTCGCCGGCGGCGTCAACGTACTGATCCACCCCAACAAGTACTTCATGCTCGGCCAGGGCCGGTTCGCCGCCAGCGACGGGCGCTGCCGCAGCTTCGGCGCGGGCGGCGACGGCTACGTACCGGGCGAGGGCGTCGGCGCCTTCGTCCTCAAACCGCTCGCCGACGCCGTGCGCGACGGCGACCACATCCACGGCGTCATCCGCGGGACGGCCGCGAACCACGGCGGCCGCACCAACGGCTACACCGTGCCCAACCCGCGCGCCCAGGCCGACCTCGTCACCAAGGCGCTGCGCGACGCGGGCCTGACCGCCGCCGACCTCGACTACATCGAGACCCACGGCACCGGCACCTCGCTCGGTGACCCCATCGAGATCCGCGGCCTGGCCTCCGCGTTCTCCAGGGACGGCATCAAGGGCGCGGGCGATGTGCCCATCGGCTCCGTGAAGTCCAACGTCGGCCACCTCGAGTCGGCCGCGGGCGCCGTCGCCCTGGCCAAGGTGCTGCTCCAGATGCGGCACCGCACCCTCGTCCCGTCCCTGCACGCCACCCCCGCCAACCCCGAGATCGACTTCGACCGGGTGCCCTTCACGGTCCAGCAGGACGTCGCCCCCTGGACCACCCGCGACGGCTCCGGCCGGCCGCTGCGCGCGGGCATCAGCTCCTTCGGCGCGGGCGGCGCCAACGCCCACCTCGTCGTCGAGGGCCCGCCGCCGGCGGCGCCCCGCGCCGCGGAACAGCCGCAGCCCGCCGTGGTGTTCCTGTCCGCCCGCACCGAGGCGGCACTGGCGGCGTACGCCGCCGCACTGCGCGACAGCCTGCTCGCGGCGCGGGACCGCGGCGAGGAGATCCGGATCACCGATGTCGCGTACACCTTCGCGGCCGGGCGGGCCGACCTGGAGCGCAGGGCGGCCGTGGCGGCCGGCTCGGCGCAGGCACTGCTGTCCGGCCTGGACGCGGTCGCCGCGGGCCGTCCCCGCCCGTGGCGGCGCACCGAGGTCACCGCCGACGACCCCGTACGGGTGTGGCTCGACGGCGGCCGCATCGACCGGGTCGCGGTGTCGGGCGCGGGGACACAGGCCCGCCGCGTGCCGCTGCCGCACTACCCCTTCGAACGCGTCCGCTGCTGGTACGACCTGCAGATCGAGCGCCTGCACCGCCAGGGCCTGGGCACGGTCCACGGCGAACCGGCCGTGGCACGCGGACACTTGCGCGACTTCGGCCGCGCACCCGCCGCACCCGCCGCGCCCGCCGCACCCGCCGCGCCCGCCGTGCCTGCCGCGCCCGCCGTGCCTGCCGCGCCCGCCGTGCCTGCCGCGCCTGCCGCACCTGCCGTGCCTGCCGCGCCCGCGCCGCATCCGGTGCCGGGGGAGACCCCCCTGCCCGTGCCCGATCCCGTGCCCGATCCCGTGCCCGTGCCCGATCCCGTGCCTGATCCCCGGCCGCGGCAGGCGCCCGCGCCCGTCCCCTCGCGCGTGCAGAAGAAGACCACCCCACAGGAGACGTCATCCATGACTCGTGACCGCAAGATCTCCCTCCGGCCGCTGGGCGCGAGCCCCGCGCCCGCGCCCGCGCAGACACCGGCCCCGGCGCCCGCCCCCGTGACGGCTCCCGCCCCCGCCGCCCCGGCGCAGGACGGCGCGCACGCGGCCCGGGTCGCCCGGGAGGTCGGCGAAGTCCTCGCCGGGGTGCTCTACATGGAGCCCGCCGACCTCGATGCGGAGCAGACGTTCCAGGCGCTCGGCGTCGACTCGATCCTCAGCGTGGAGTTCGTGGCGCTGGTGAACGCCAGGTTCGGCACCGACATCAAGGCCACGGAGCTGTACGACCACCCCACACCGAGCGCGTTCGCCCGCCATGTCGCCGCCGGGGCCGCCGCCGGGGCCGGGGCCGGGGCCGGGGCCGGGGCGGGGACGGGGACGGGGACGGGGGCGCCGGTGGAGCCGGTCTCCTCGCAGGCCGTCCCGGCCCCGCCCGCCGGCCCGCAGCCGGCCCCGCCCGCGGCGCCGGCGCAGAGCCCCGCGACCGGCGCCGCCCCCCTCGACGGTGACCGCACCGCCGCCGTCCTCGAAACCCTGCGCGAGCAGCTCGCCGAGACCCTGTACTGCGACCTCTGGGACATCGACGTCGACGCCACCTTCAACACCCTGGGCCTGGACTCGATCCTCGGCGTCGAGTTCGTCGCGTTCCTCAACAACGCCTACGGCCTCGACGAGAAGGCCGGGGTGCTCTACGACCACCCGAGCCTGACCGCCCTCGCCGCCCACATCGCCTCCCGCCCGGCCGCCCCCGCGCCCGCCGCCCCGCAGGTCAGCGCCGCCGACCTGGACGCCCTGCTCGGCGCCGTACGCGACAGCCGGCTCACCGTGGAGCAGGCCCTGGCCCTGCTGCCCCAGCACTCCTGAGCCCGAAAGGACCCCTCACCATGACCGACGAGGACATCTTCGCCGTCATCCGCGCCCAGCTCCTCGACGTCCTGCCCGAGGCCGCCGATGTCGAGATCACCCTCGACCACAGCATGCGCGAACTCGGCGCCAACTCCATCGACCGCATGGACATCGTCATCGCCGCCCAGGACGAGCTGGGCATCAAGGTGCCCAACGCGGACCTGACCAGGGCGAACGACCTGCGCTCCCTGGTCGCCGTGTTCCGCGAGCACGCGAACGCGCCCGCGTGAGCCGCATGCCGGGCGAGGTGGCCGTCACCGCCGCCTCGGTGCTCACCCCGCTCGCCGACGACCTCGACGGTTTCACCGCCGCGCTGCTCGCCGGCCGCAGCGCGGTGACCCTGGCGCCGGGCGACGGCGACGACGGCCTGCCCGTGGCCGCCCTCGCCGGGTTCCGGCTCGCCGACTGGGCGCAACGGCACCTGAGGGACGATCCGGCGACGGCGGCCCGGCTGCGCAAGGTCGCCGGCCGCGCCGCGCTGCCCGCCCGCACCGCCGCATGCGTCGCACTGCGGGCCGTCCGCGACTGCGGCCTCACGCCGGACCGGCTCGCCGACGGCACCGCCCTGATCGTCGCCGGGAGCAACCTCGCCCTGGCCCACCAGGCCGAGACCGTGCTGGGTCACGCCCGCAACCCCGGCCGGCTGCGCGCCTCGTACGCGCTCACCCACCTCGACGTGGACGTCGTCGGCACGGTCAGCGAACTCACCGGCGTCCGCGGCGAGGGCTGGACCCTCGGCGGCGCCTCCGCCAGCGGCACCCTCGCCCTCGTCCAGGCCGCCCGTACCGTCGCCGCCGGATGGGCCGAACGCGCCCTGGTCGTCGCCCCGGCGGCCGAGCTGTCGCCCGTGGAGTGCGAGTCGTTCAGGCGCACCGGCGCGATGGCCCACGAGAACTTCCGGGACGCACCCCGGCGGATGTGCCGCCCGTTCGACCGCGACCGCCAGGGCTTCGTACGCGGCGAGGGCGCCGCCGCCCTCGTACTGGAGAGAGCCGAGGCGGCCCGGGAGCGCGGCGCCGACGTGCTCGCCGAGATCACCGGGCACGGGCAGCGCCTGGACGCGCGGCGCGGCACCCGCCCGGACGCCGAGGGACAGGCCGCGGCCATGCGCGCGGCCCTGGCGGTGGCGGGCATCACCGCCGAGGACATCGACTACGTCAACGCCCACGGCACCGGCTCCGTCCTCGGCGACGCCACCGAGGCGGCCTCACTGCACCAGGTGTTCGGCGAACGCACCACCTACCGCGTGAACTCCACCAAGCCGCTCACCGGCCACTGCCTCACCTCCGCCGGGCTCGTCGAGGCCGTCGCCGTCATCGCACAGCTGCGGGCCCAGGCCGTGCACCCCAACCCCAACCTCGAACAGCCCCTCGGGCAACTGCCCCTGGCCGGCCGCAGGGCCGAACGGCTGCCGCTGCGCACCGCCCTCAGCAACAGCTTCGCCTTCGGCGGCATCAACGCCTCCGTCGTGATCCGCATCCAGCCCTGAAGCAGCCCTGTGGCAGCCCTGTAGTTACGGAGAAGACCATGAAGCAGGTCGGCATCGAAGCCATCAACGCCTACTGCGGTGAGACCTACATCGACGTCCCGACCCTGTTCGCGGCCCGCGGCCTCGACGACAGCCGGATCGGCAACCTGATGATGGCGCGCAAGAGCGTCGCACTGCACTGCGAGGACGCCGTGTCCTTCGCCGTGAACGCGGCCAAGCCCCTCGTCGACGCCCTCAGCGACGAGGAACGCGCCTCCATCGAGCTGCTGATCGTCGGCACCGAGTCCGGCGTCGACTTCGGCAAGTCGCTGGCCACCTACGTCCACGACCACCTCCGGCTGCCGCGCACCTGCCGCCTGTTCGAGATCAAGCAGGCCTGCTACAGCGGCACCGCCGCCCTGCAGATGGCCGCCGCCGTCGTCGCCGCCAGCCCCTTCGAGGGCACCAAGGCCCTCGTCATCAGCAGCGACGTCGCCCGCCCGGTGCCGCACACCTACGTCGAGCCCAGCCAGGGCGCGGGCGCCATGGCCATGCTGGTCAGCGACCGCCCGGTCGTCGCCGCCTTCGACCGGGGCGCCAACGGCTTCCACAGCTACGAGGTCATGGACACCTGCCGCCCCGACCCCGAGCGCGAGGCCGGCGACACCGACCTGTCGCTGCTGACCTACATCGACTGCCTCAAGGGCTCCTTCACCGACTACGCGAGCAAGGTCGAGGGAGCCGACTTCGTGGACTCCTTCGACCTGCTGGCCATGCACACCCCGTTTCCCGGCATGGTCAAGGGCGCCCACCGGGCCGCGCTGCGCAAGCTGAAGAGGGGCACGCCGCCGCAGGCGATCGAGGACGACTTCACCGCCCGCCTGGGCGCGGCGATCCAGTACCCGCAGCAGGTCGGCAACATCTACGCGGGCACCGTCTTCCTCGCGCTGGCCTCCGCCATCGACAACGCCGTCATCGACCGCGAGCACCGCGTGGGCGTCTTCTCCTACGGCTCCGGCTGCGCCTCCGAGTTCTACAGTGCCGTCGTCACCCCCGCCTCGCAGCGCGCCGTGCGCGCCATGGGCATCCGCGAGGCCCTGGACGCGCGGTACGCGCTGGATCCCGCGGAGTACGACGAGCTCCTGGCGGCCACGGCCGAGCTGAAGTTCGGCACCCGCGACTTCACCTTCGACCTCGACCGTTTCCCGCAGATCACCAAGGCGCGCTTCGGCGGCGGCCGCCGGCTCGTCCTGCGGGCCGTGCGGGACTACCACCGCGAGTACGTGTGGCTGGGAGGCGAGCAGCGATGAGCGCCGTCACCGTGACCCGGGCCCGCGGTGTGCTCCGGGCCCTCCTGGACCGGCCCGAACTGCGCAACGCCATCACACCGGTACTCCTGCGGAACCTGCACGCGGCCCTCGACGCCGCCGAGGCCGACCCGCACTGCCGCGTCCTGGTGCTGTCCGCGCGGGGCGAGGACTTCTGCGCGGGCACCGACCTGTCGCACGGCGTGCCCGCCGAGGTCCCCGAGCCGGACGCGGACGGACTTCCCTACTGGAAGCTTCTGGACCGGCTCACCCGCACCCCCGTGGTCACCGTCGCCCTGGTCGACGGCCGCGCCACCGCGGGCGGCGTCGGCCTGGCCGCCGCCTGCGACCTGGTGATCGCCGGGCCGCGCGCCCGCTTCCGGCTGACCGAGGCCCTCGTCGGCCTGGTGCCCGCCATGGCCCTGCCGTTCGTGGCCCGCAGGACGGGCGAGCAGCGGGCGTTCACCGCGACACTGCTCGCCGAGGACCTCGACCCCGCCCGGTCCGTCGCCGCGGGCCTGGCCGACACGGCCGCCGACGACGCCGAACAGGCGCTGCGGCACGTCCTGGTGCAGCTCAGCCGCGTCGACCGCGCCACCACGGGAGCGCTCAAGGAGTACCGGGCCCGGCTCTTCCCCCGCGACGAACGGCTCGGCCGCGACGCGGGCCGCGCCTTCCTGGACCGGCTCACCGACCCCACCGTGCACCGACTGATCGGGGAGCGTGCCGCATGACCGCACCGACCGCACCGACCGCACCGACCGCACCGACGGCACCGACGGCACCGACGGCACCGACGGCACCGACGGCACCGACGGCACCGACGGCACCGACGGCACCGGCGGCACCGGCGGCACCGGCGGCACCGGTCGCACCGGCGGCACCGGCGGCACCGGGCCTCTCCACGGGCGTGACGGCGCCGCCCGCGGCCGGCGCCCGCTCCGTCGTCCGGCTGTCCTGGCAGGGGCCGGTCGCCGTCGTCACCATGGACGACCCCGACGGCCGCAACACCTTCTCCGCCGGCCTGACCGCGGGCCTCGTCGACTCCGTCGAACGGGCCGCCGCCGACCCGCGCACCCGCGCGGTGGTCATCGAGGGCAGACCCGAGCTGTTCTGCGCCGGCGGAACCCAGCGCGAGCTGGTCAACTTCGCCCGCGGCAACGGAAGTTTCGACACCGACGACTTCTTCCGGGTGTTCGCGCGCTGTCCGCTGCCCGTGATCGCCTCCGTGCAGGGACACGCCATCGGCGGCGGTCTCGTGCTCGCGCTGTACGCCGACTTCGCCGTCTTCAGCGAACGCTCGGTGTACGCGGGCAACTTCATGAACTACGGCTTCACCCCCGGCATGGGCGCCACGTACCTGTTCCCGGCCCGCTTCGGGCGCGAACTGGGGACGGAGATGCTCTTCACCGCCCGCACCTACCGGGGCGCCGAACTGCGCGAGCGCCGGGCCCCCGTCCGGGTCGTGCCGCACCTCGAGGTGCCGGCCACGGCGAGAGAACTCGCGCTCTCCATGACGGCCGCCCCGCGTGCGTCGATCGAGCTGCTCAAACGCGAGCTGGCCGCGCCGCTGCTGGCCGCGACGGGGGAGGCGGTGGCCCGCGAGGCCGCCCTGCACCGCACCTCGTTCCGGCTGCCCGAGGTGATGGAACGCATCGTCGGCGCGTACGGCACCGAAGCCCACTGACCCACGGAAATCAGGAACCGAAGGAACCGAAGGAACCGAAGGACGGCATGGACGCGAAAGAGATCCTGACCCGAGTCAAGACCGGTGCGCTCGACGCCGCGTCCGCCGCCGCGCTGCTGCGGGCACAGGCCGCACCGGATCCGGCGCCCGCCCCGGCCACCGGGGTGGACCGCGCCGCCGCGGCCGAACTGCTCCGGGCAGCCGCCGCGCAGGCCCGGGCGCGGCCCCCGGCGCGGCCGACGGCCCCCGCCCCGACGGCCCCCGCCCCGTCACGGCCCGCCCCGGCCGTGCCCCCAGGGGTGCCCGAGCCCGTCGCCGTCATCGGCTACAGCGCCCGCTTCCCCGGCGCCGACGACGCCGACACCTTCTGGCAGCGCCTCCTCGACGGCGACGACCTCGTCACCGAGGTGCCCGCCGAGCGGTGGCGCATCGCGGACCACTACGACGCCGATCCCGAGGCCGAGGGCAAGTCGGTCTCCCGATGGGGTGCGTTCGTGGACGGCGTCGACCGGTTCGACGCCGACTTCTTCCGGATGACCCCGCGCGAGGCCGAACTCACCGACCCGCAGGCCCGCCTCTTCCTCCAGGAGGCCCATCGCGCCCTGGAACACGCCGGACAGCGCCCCGGCTCCCTCGCCGGCGCCCGGGTCGGCGTGCACGCCGGGGTCATGATGAACGACTACCAGGACCTGATCGAGCGCGAGAGCGAGCACGCCCGGCTCGCCCAGGTCATGCAGGGCAACTCCAACTCCCTGCTCGCCGCCCGCATCGCCTACCACCTCGACCTCAAGGGGCCCGCCGTCACCGTGGACACGGCGTGCTCGTCCTCCCTGGTCGCCCTCCACCAGGCCTGCCAGTCGCTGTGGCTCGGCGACGCCGACATGATGCTCGTCGGCGGTGTCACCCTCTACCTCACCGAGCTGCCGCACGTCTTCATGAGCCGCGCCGGCATGCTCTCGCCCGGCGGGCGCTGCCGCCCCTTCGACGCGTCCGCCGACGGCATCGTCCCCGGCGAGGGCTGCGCCGTCGTCGTCCTCAAACCCTGGTCCAGAGCGCTCGCCGACGGCGACCCCGTGCACGCCGTGATCCGCGCCGGAGGCCTCAACCAGGACGGCCGCACGAACGGGATCACCGCACCCAGCGCCGCCTCCCAGGCACAGCTCATCGCCACCACGCTCGACCGGTTCGGCCTGGACCCGCACGGCATCGACTACGTCGAGTGCCACGGCACCGGCACCCCGCTCGGCGACCCCATCGAGATCACCGCGCTCAACCAGGTGTTCGCGCCCGCCGGCCGCCCCGCCGGCAGCGTGCCCGTCGGCTCGGTCAAGGGCAACATCGGCCACACCTCGGCGGCGGCCGGGCTCGCCGGGCTGATCAAGGCCATCGGCGTCGTACGGACCGGGCAGGTCCCCCCGTCCCTGCACTGCACCCCCCGGACGCTCAACCCCCGCATCCCCTTCGACGAGGGGCCGTTCACGGTCGCCACCCAGCCGCGCACCCTGCCCGGCACCGGCGGCCGGCCGCGGCGGGCCTCCGTCAGCTCCTTCGGCTTCAGCGGCACCAACGCCTACGTCGTCGTCGAGCAGGCACCGCCCCCCGCCCACACCCCGGCACCCGACCGGCCCGTCCTGGTGCCCCTGTCGGGCCGCCGCCCGGATACGCTCGCCGACCGCGCCGCCGAACTCGCCCGCTGGCTGCGCTCGCCCGGCGGATCCGACGCCGCCCTCACCGACCTCGCACACACCCTGTCCTGTGCCCGCGACCACCACCCCCACCGGGCGGCGCTCCTCGTCGCCGACCGGCACCAACTCCTCGACTCCCTGGACCTGCTGGTGGCCGGCGAGAGCGACGCGCGACGCGCCGGCCCCCCGGCCGCCGAGGAGCGGGACAGCGATCCGCAGGCCCGCCGCGCACGCGCCGCGCTGCTCGACCGCCTCCTCCAACAGCCGGCGGACGCTCCCGGCCGCGCCGAGCACCTGCGCGAACTGGCCCGGCTCTACACCGAGGGCCACGACGTCGACTTCACCCGCCTGTGCCCGCCGGCCCGGCACCGCCGCATCGCGGCCCCCGGATACGCCTTCGCCCGCGACCGCCACTACGCGGCACCGGCCCCCGCCGGCAGCGACGGCCTCGACGGCCTCGTCCTGTACACGCCCGCCTGGCAGGACGCACCCCTGCCGCCCGGCGGCCGCCGCCCCGCCCAGGGCCCGCTGTTCGTGCACGACCCCCGGGGCGACCTCGCCGCCGCCCTCGGCGGCACCGCCCCGGACCCGGCCGACACGGCGCGGGCCGGCGCCGCCGAGGCCGCGACGCTCGTCGTACGCCTCGAGCCGGGCTCCGGCGCCGATGCGGCGGCGTTCGATGCGGTACGCAGTGTGCTCTCCGCCTTCCGAACACAGCGGCTGACGGTGCTCGCCGTCACCGCGGACCCGCTGCGGGCCGACGCCGCGCGCGCCCTCGTGCAGACCCTGCGCCAGGAGAACCCGCGCCTGGACGGGCGCGCGCTGCTCGTCGCCGACGACGGGGCGGCCGCCGCCCCGTCCATACGGGCCGAACTGGCCGCCCCGGGCGCCGAGTCGGGGCACCTCGCCGACGTAACCGGCGGGCGCCGCGCCCGCCGGGTGCTGCGGCCCGCCACGCTCCCCGAGCGGGGCTTCGCGCCCCGGCCCGACGGCGTGTACCTGGTCACCGGCGGCATGGGCGGCATCGGACGGGCGCTGGCCCGCCGGCTCGCCGCGCACCCCGGCACCCGGGTCGTCGTCTGCGGCCGCACCCCCTGGGACGCACTGGACCCGGCGGCCCGCCCGCCGGCGGACGGGACCGGGGGCATCCGCTACGTACGGGCCGACGTCACCGCGCCGGGCGGAGCGGACGCGCTGGTCGCCGACGTCCTCGCCCACGAAGGCGCCCTGCACGGGGTCTTCCACGCGGCGGGCGTCGTCCGGGACGCCTATCTGCTGCGCAAGAGCGCGCAGGACGTGGCGGCCGTGCTCGCCCCGAAGACGGCCGGCGCCGCCGCGCTGGACGAGGCGACAGCCGGCCTGCCGCTGGACGTGTTCGCACTGTTCTCCTCGGTCGCGGCGGTCAGCGGCAACATCGGCCAGGCCGACTACGCGTACGCCAACGCCCGGCTGGACGCCCTCGCCGAGCGGCGCGCGGCGCTCGTCGCGGCGGGGGAGCGGCACGGGCGCACCCTGTCGGTGCAGTGGCCGCTGTGGGACGTACCGGGCATGACGATCCCCGAGCCGGTGCGCCAGGTGGTCGAGGAGCGGGTCGGCATGCTCCCGCTCCCCGCGGAGCTCGCACTGCGCGCCCTGGAGCGGCTGCTCGGCGCGGGCGGCCCCCCTGTCGTGTCGCTCTTCCACGGCAGGCAGGACGCCTGGCACCGGCACCTCGCCGACCTGCACCTGCTCGCACGCCGGGACGATCCCGCCCCGGCACGGACGGCGCCGGACACCCTGTCCCCGGCGGACCGGCCGGCCCCGCCGCCCCCGGTCCGCCCGGCCGCGCCCGCACCGGCTCCCGCCGCCCCCGAGGACCTGCTGGAGCTGGTCTGCCGTACGGTCGCCGACACGCTCGGCCACGACCCGGCGGCGATCGGCCCGGGCACGTCCCTGGAGGCGCTGGGCCTGGACTCGGTGATGATCCGCACGCTGGCGTCGAAGCTGAGTTCCCAAGTGGCGCCCATCGGGCCGGAGCTGCTCTTCGGCCTGCGCGACCTGAGCGAACTGGCCGGCCACCTGGCACACCTGCGCCCGCGGCCGGCGCCGGCGCCGGAGGCGGAGCCGCCCGCGCCCGGGGCGCCCGCGGCGCCGGTTCCCACGGCCCCGAGGGATGCGGCGGTG